>JBBRJI010000356.1:0-6351 GCA_038219625.1 Pirellulales bacterium
AATAATGAACGGCTGGTACAATTCCAAAGCGATCTTCTTGGGCAGACCGCACTGGTGCAATCGCAGACGAGGCCCGACCACGATCACACTCCGAGCGGAGTAGTCGACCCGCTTGCCAAGTAGATTTTCGCGGAATCGACCTTGCTTGCCTTTGATCATGTCGGTGAGCGACTTGAGCGGTCGGTTGCTACTCCCCAAAACTGGGCGTTTGCATCGACCGTTATCAAACAAAGCGTCGACGGACTGTTGCAGCATCCGCTTTTCATTTCGGATGATGACTTCTGGCGCGTTCAAATCCACCAGCTTGCGCAATCGATTGTTTCGGTTGATGATTCGACGATAGAGGTCGTTCAAGTCGGAGGTTGCGAAGTTTCCGCTGTCCAGTAACACCAAAGGACGCAGATCCGGCGGAATGACTGGGATAACGTCTAGCACCATCCACTCGGGACGGTTTTCGCTGTCGCGAATAGATTCCACGAGTTTCAAGCGGTTGATCAAATCCTTTTTGCGTTGCTTGCTGCTGGTTTCAGCCAGTTCGACACGTAGCACCTCGGACAACTTGACTAAGTCGAGCGACTGAAGAAGCTTGCGAACCGCTTCGGCTCCCATGTCGGCTTCGAAGTTATCGCCATATTGGGCACGAGCAGCGCGGTATTCTTCTTCGGTCAGCAGTTGCTGGGCTTCGAGTTCGGTCGAACCTGGATTGGTAACGACGTAATCCTGGAAGTAGATGACCTTTTCAAGACTGGTCGTTTTCATCTCGAGCAAGTTGCCCAAGCGACTTGGCATGGCCTTAAAAAACCAAATGTGCGCAACTGGCGCCGCCAACTCAATGTGTCCCATGCGTTTGCGTCGAACGCGCGAGTGTGTAACCTTCACACCGCATCGGTCGCAGATCATGCCTTTGTACTTCATCCCACGGTACTTGCCGCAAGCGCATTCCCAGTCCTTTTCAGGGCCAAAAATACGTTCGCAGAATAAGCCGTCTTTTTCAGGACGATAAGTACGGTAGTTGATTGTTTCAGGTTTCTTGACCTCACCGAACGACCAAGAACGGATGTCCTGTGGTCTTGCGAGAGAAATCTTGACGGACGTGTAATCGTTTACGCGATCGTAGGTGGCTTCGGCATTGGCCATTACGAAAAACTCCTGTTCTCAACGATTCGGCATTCGACTCGGAAGCAAGCCAAACAAGTGAATCGTCTAAGGTGATAGGTGAGGGTGGAGAATGCTTATTCTGGTTTGCGAGATTCGTCTGAATCTCGCGGGTATTCGTTGCTGGTTATTGGACGTGGGCAGCACTCGTTAAAAGACGCCTGCGAGATTTCGTCGACTACAGTCGACGTTTCTCGAGTCGCATGTTGAGTGCAAGTCCGCGAATTTCGTTGGTCAAAACGTCGAAACTGGCTGGTGTTCCGGCTTCAAGAGTGTTTTCGCCCTTAACCATCGATTCGTAAATCTTGGTCCGACCCTCCACGTCATCGCTCTTAACTGTGAGCAACTCTTGGAGGATGTAAGCGGCACCGTATGCCTCGAGAGCCCACACTTCCATTTCGCCGAATCGCTGACCGCCGAATCTTGCTTTTCCACCGAGCGGTTGCTGGGTGATCAGCGAGTAAGGGCCAGTGCTTCGAGCGTGGACTTTGTCGTCGACCAAGTGATGCAACTTGAGCATGTAAATGTAACCAACCGTTGTCTCTTGGTTCATCTGTTCGCCGGTTCGCCCGTCGAAGAGCCTAATCTTGCCGTGACGTGGCAATCCAGCCTCTTCGAGCGCTTCGTTGATGTCCGTCTCGGTGGCACCGTCGAAAACCGGCGTGAGTGCTTGGAAGCCCGACATGGCCCCCGCCCAACCCAAGTGAGTTTCCAAAATCTGACCGACGTTCATACGGCTAGGAACCCCGAGCGGATTCAACATGATTTGCAAAGGCGTACCGTCCGGCAGGAACGGCATATCTTCGACCGGCAGCACCTTGGAGATGACCCCCTTGTTTCCGTGTCGACCGGCCATCTTGTCACCTACGCTGATCACTCGTTTGGTCGCAATATATACCTTGACCATTTGAAGGACGCCGCTTCGCAACTCATCGCCGCGTTTCATGCTATTGAGCTGACGATCCCGGATATCGAGGGCTTCTTCCACGGCCGGCCAAAGGTTTTTGTAAACCTTTTTGACTTCCGCGTGCAGTCCAACGTCGAGACGATTGATCAATCGGGACAAGTTGAACGTTTGTGCCTTTTCCGCGATGTACTTTGGATCCTGACCACCGGTCAATGGAGTACCATCATCGTCCGTTAATTTGCCTCCGATGGCTTTTTCAAGCTCTTCGGCAAACGAAGCGAAGGAGGTAGCAATCTCTTTGTTGCCTTCGGTTTCAACCCGCTTAAGTTCCTTTTCGAATTCCTTCCGTTCTTCTTCCGACAAGCTCATCCGACGTGAGAACTTTTGCGTGTCGATCACAATACCTTCAACGCCGGAACTGACTTCGAGCGAATCGTTCTTAACGTCTTCGCCGGCACGACCGAAAATTGCGTGAAGCAATTTCTCTTCTGGTGTCAGCTCGGTCTTGCTCTTTGGCGATACCTTGCCAACGAGAATGTCACCCGGAGCAACGTACGTTCCAATTTGAACGATGCCGCTTTCGTCGAGATTGCGAAGTGCCTTTTCGCTCACGTTAGGAATATCGCGAGTGAATTCTTCACGGCCAAGTTTGGTTTCGCGAATTTCAACGTCGAACTCTTCGATGTGAATCGAGGTGTACACGTCCTGCTTGACCAACTCTTCGCTGATGATGATCGCATCTTCGTAGTTGTAACCATCGAACGACATGAAACCCACGAGAACATTTCGCCCGAGTGCGAGTTCACCCAAGTGGGTCGATGCTCCGTCCGCAATGATTTGCCCTTTTTCGACCTTGTCACCCATTTGAATGATCGGCCGCTGATTGAGGCAAGTACGTTCGTTTAGTCCTTGGTACTTCTTCAAATGATAGATGTCATTACCGACTTCGATTTTCATCGAATCGACGTAGGTTACCTTGCCAGCTTTGCGAGCTCGCACGACCATAGAACTGTTGGCCGCAACTTCTCGCTCGAGACCCGTGCCAACGATGGCCGGTTCAGCCACCAACAATGGAACTGCTTGGCGTTGCATGTTGGAGCCCATGAGCGCGCGATTGGCGTCGTCATGCTCCAAGAACGGAATCAAACCAGCCGACACACCGATCATCTGACTCGGCGCGATGTCCATGTAATGGACCGTTTCTGGAGTTACGATTTCAAAGTCACTTCGGTGACGAGCGATCAAACTTGGCCCAGCGACTAGCGCACCGTCTTTCACGGCCAAGTCGGCGGGTCCGATGTATGCATCCGACTCTTCGTCGGCTCGCAGCCAAACAACTTCTTCTGTCACTTTACCTTCGACGACCCTGCGATAGGGCGTCACCAGGAAGCCATACTCGTCTACGCCTGCGTAGATAGAGAGCGAACTGATCAAACCGATATTCGTTCCTTCCGGTGTCTCAATCGGACAAATACGACCGTAGTGCGAAATGTGAACGTCGCGAACTTCAAAACCCGCACGCTTACGATTCAAACCGCCTGGCCCCAGAGCCGACAATCGTCGTTCATGGGTCAATTGCGAAAGCGGGTTGGTTTGGTCCACCACCTGTGACAGTTCGCCACGACCGAAGAAGTATTCGATGGCAGCGCTGATGCTCTTTGGATTGACCAACGACCGAGGAGTCATGTCCTCAACTTCCTTGAGACTCATACGTTCCTGCACAGTCCTACGCAGCTTCAAAAAGCCCTTTCGCAGTTCTTCGCAAGCCAATTCGTCGATCGTTCGCAATCGTCGATTGCCCAAGTGGTCGATGTCGTCGAAACGAGCATCGGTTTCACTATCGAACAAATCGATCAAATAACGGATCGACGCGACCAAGTCCTCTGGGCGCAATGCCATTTCGTCTTCCGGAACTTCCAGCCCGAGCTTGCGGTTCACTCGGAACCGACCAACCCGACCTAGTCGATATCGATTAATATCAAAAAACTTTTCGTGAAAAAGGGTTCGAGCCTTTTCGAGAGCCGGAGGGTTGCCTGGACGAAGCCTTTGATAGATTCGCAACAAGGCTTCTTCGTGCGAGTTCGTATTGTCCTCAGCAATCGAGTTGATGATGTACGGCACTTTGGGAGCGTCCATCACCTGGACACTCTTAACTCCGGAGGTGCAAATCGTTTCCGCAATGGCGGTGCTAAATTTTTGCCCGGCCTCAATGATGATTTCACCAGCACGCTCATGATCCGACGGATAAACGACGTCGTCACCGGCGATCTTGTTTTCGATCTTGGAAACGCTGCTCCCGCCCGAGAGCTTTTCTGGCTTGATTTCGTAAAACGCGTTGAGCAAATCCTGCTCCGTGCTCAGCTTCGGCGACATGGCCCTGAGCAGAGTCATCACCGAAAACTTACCGCTCTGGTCAATTCGAACCGACAGCGAATCTTTCTTGGTAACGTTGATTTCAATCCAGCTACCACGCTCGGGAATCACTCGTGCGGAAGGAAGCTTGCGATCGGATGTGCCCTCGGACTCCTCAACGAAATCGACACCCGGAGAACGGTGCAACTGACTCACAACCACGCGTTCGGCACCGTTGATGATGAACTCACCACCGCCGAGCATAATCGGAACGTCACCCAAATACACTTCTTCCTCAAGAGGCTGGTCCCGCTTGAGCCGAAACCACACCTTTAGCGGCTTGCCATACGTCAAGCGTAGCTGACGGCATTCCTCGGGCGTATAGCGAGGCTTACCGAGCTCATAGCGGAGATATTCAAGTGCGACGGTTTTGTCGTAACTCTCAACAGGAAAAATTTCGCGAAAGACAGACTCAAGCCCTTGATTTTTCCGCTTGTCCGACGGAATGTCCTCTTGCAAAAACGCCTCGTAGGACGACGTTTGCAGTGTGGTCAAATTCGGAATAGGGAATTGACTACGACCAGAACCGAAAATGCGGATACTGCTGGTTTGTAGTCGTCGCTTGGAGGATGTTGCCATGGAGACTAGCTAATTCTCAAAGTGGATCTGAAAGGAAATGGAAGATGTTCGAAACGTCGGGACGGTAAGTTAGTCGATTTGACTCAACAGACATTGCCGCGACTGCCCGCATCGACCGGGAGTGACGTAGATTCCGGGCGATAGAAGTAAGGCGTTTCGCAGAACTCAGCCGTCGAGGAAATAGACGAGGATTCCGACCAGTTACGATCAGCCTCAAGCCACGAAGAATTTGGTAAGAATGGAGATTGAATCTGAACAACAAAGTATCCGTCCAATGCTCTCCCCCCAAATAAACGCTCAAACAGCGAAAGACACAAGGTCCACTGTCTGAATCTGAATTGCCAATTATGCCAACGCTCACATCAAGAGTGTACCGATCCAGGCCACATCGCCTAGGCCAACCTAAGGCGATTTTGAGAATTTCGTGAAGAAATATCGATAATGGCACTCGGCTAGCTCTGAGCCATTTTAGACCTCGTCGCCGACGGAAGTCGCAAAACTAATACCGAAGGTGTGACTGAGCAAATCGGCCCATCCTCAGTGAGAGGCGACGCTTTTCAACGGCTTTGGCGCTTTTCTTTGGTACCCAAGGTTGTAATCCAGGGTTAGTATTTTCGAACGCAAAAGAATCTTGCCCGTTTTTTCCTTTGAGAACTCAATTCTGAGCACTTATGCACGTCCATCATGGAGCCCTGGAAAACCGTCTGGTGGATTGGCTAAGCAAAGCCCTCGAATCGAATTCCTCCGACCTACATCTTGTCTGCGGATACCCCCCCGTCCTGCGGATGCACGGGAAATTGATTCCGATCGCAAACGAAGCCGTGTTGACCACCAGCATGATGGCGGAGGCTCTTAGTTTGGTCTGTTCGGAGGAACAAAGCACTCAATTCGAGCGGGAATTGAACCTTGACTATGCCGTCGAAATTGAGATTCAAAATAGACCTCGTCGTTTCCGTATAAACCTTTTTCGGTCTTATGGTGCGACTGGAGCTTGCCTGCGAGTCATTCCAGATCGCATTCCAGATTTTTCCTGGTCGTCTTTTCCAAAAGAATTAGCTCACCGTTTGGGCTCGTTTTCGAATGGCTTGGTTCTTTTTACGGGCGTTACAGGTTCTGGCAAAAGCACGAGCTTAGCGATAATCGTTGAACTTCTAAATCGAACGAGAGGGATTCGAATCCTCACCATTGAGGATCCGATCGAGTATGTCCACCTGCATGGTCGCGCCATGATCAACCAGCGCGAGATCGGCGCCGATACGGACTCCTTCGCCAATGCGCTGCGCTCCGTGCTGCGCGAG
>JBBRJI010000357.1:0-6350 GCA_038219625.1 Pirellulales bacterium
AGCAAAGAGGATAAGGAAGTTCTCGCAGATATTGAGGCGATGTCCGCAAGCCTTCAAAGTGTTCGCACCTTGGATTCGGCCATTGCACGCATGAAGCACATTGCGATTCAACCCCTGCAGTATTCGGCCCTGCAACGAGACATCGCCCCGTTTCTTGATAAAAAACAATGGTCGGATTTCAAAGACATCGTCATGCCATTCGAGGGTAACAATGACGAATTGCTAAAGCAACTTGCCTCCGGTGAAACGATTGCCGCCCTCATTCAGAAAATGGACTTAGACAAGTTCAAGAAGGTTGCCAGACAGATTCCAGCCAGATTACCTTGGCAACCGGAGGCCTTGCTCAAAGAAAACGATAAAATTTTTCTGGCTTCCGTCGATAAGATTGGCGAGTCGATTCGGATTCAAGTGAAAGAACTGGACTCATTCGTTCGAAGGATGGGTGAGATCTCTTCCACCAGTGTTGTTTACAAGAGTGAAATCCCTCGAGCCATCGCTGAGCTTGCCAAGGAAGCTTTCGCACCCATAGTTCGAATCGAAGAAACGGATCTAACGACCGCTGTATTGCGAGCCAAGGCTTCGGGGTTACTGACGAAAGACGACCATCCGATTCGCATTCATCCCGGTGACGTATTATTGCCTATCCTTCGTCGAGACGATTCGAATGGCAACCCAACAGTTCTGCAAACGATCCCGTTTACCTTTGTGGCGGTCACGGAAAAGATCGATAATATCTCGAGATATTACGGAGCAATTTTCACGGCATCTCGAGGTTCACTCTCGAGTGCAAAAAATCGGCGAACACAGCGCGTTGGACTCAGACTGAGCCCCCATTACCCAGCTTCCAGCCTTAAGTTGGCAGTTCAACGAACGCCCGGCAGTGCCGTGGTGGGCGCAGAAATCTATCGACGTACACCCGGCAGCGATGACTTGCAGATGGTCGGCCGAACCGATTGGCGCGGAATTCTACCAATCGGTATCAAAGATCTTCCAACGATTCAATACGATCCACCGAGTGGCAGCAGAACTTCAGCCATCGCCAATGCTCGCATGTTGTCGCTTGATCCGGTTCCTCCACCCGAATACAAAGTCATCGGTGAATCCGTTCCTGGATTGTCTCAAAGCGCTCCCGATACAGAGTCCCTTTCCGCTGTAAAAGATTCGAACAAATCCGGGGATGGAAAGCAGGTTTCTGATTCGGAAAAGGAAACAACAGCAATCGCAGCACCTGCGACCCCAAAGAAGCCAAAGGGTTTCATCAAGATCAGCCTTCCCCTTTACTTATACTATGTTAAGAACGGCGACACCTTGTTAGCGAGGCTTCCGATCGTAAACGGAATGAAGCCGATGGAGCAAGCAGACCTGCCGGACGACCGGCGCCGATTGGAAACCGAAGCGTTCCTAAAGGGACTTCAAGGTGAAATCCTTGATTTGGTTATCCGACGAAAAATATTGGAGTCACGTATCAAGCAAGAAATACGCAAGAAAGACATGGTGAAGGCGGAAAAATTGCTCGAAGAACTAAAGCGGGTGAAGTCCTTTGAAAAAATGTCTGAACAAGTGGAGGCCATTCAGCGGAGGGCGTTGTCGATTGAACGGGGCACGCTGCTCTCAGGCGTGACTAAGAAGATCGACGCGATGCTCGACACAACTCGGCAATTGATGCAAAAATATCTGCAAGATACGCTTGTGCGAACTCTAGAAAACGAAATCGCTGTAGGAAAATGACAAAAATCGTGTTGGACATTGGCAACTGCAATCCGGACCACAGTGCCATCCAGAGAATGTTGACGAGTCGTTACGACGTGGTTGTCTTGCGAGCCGATGAACTGAGCGATGCCATGGACGTGCTTCGCGAAAACAAAGTGGACTTGATCGTGATCAACCGCAAACTGGATATCGATTATAGTGACGGTATCGACATCCTTCGGCATCTTAAGCGAGACGCTGCCACCAGAGCGATCCCAGCCATGATCATTACGAATTATCCTGAGCAACAGCTTGCCGCGGTGTCCGAAGGCGCTGAGTATGGTTTTGGCAAGTTACAGTACGCCGAACCATCGACACATGAACGCTTATCGCGTTTCCTTGAGAAAAAGTCGACTTAGATAACCACTTCGAGTGGCAAAGGGAAATCATGAACAACAAGAAGGAAACGAATGAAATAGAAAAGGTACGCGAAATCCTGCGAGCCGCAGGGTTGCGGAGCACGCCGGCTCGTATCTCTGTTCTTATGGCACTGCGAAAAGGGAGCAAGCCGCAGACACACGCGGAAATTTCGGACAAACTTGTACCCATCGGATTCGACAAAGCAACCGTTTTTCGCAACCTCAGCGACCTAACGGACGCCGAATTGGTTAGCCGCACGGAACTGGGAGACCACGTATGGCGGTTTGAGATACGCGATCCATCACACGACAGGAGCAGCCATCCACACTTCGTATGCGTCGAGTGCGGCACTGTGGCTTGCATGAGTGGAATTAGTTTGCCAGACGAGAAGATGAAAAAGTCTCTCAACATCTCACGCATCAGCGAGATCTTGGTAAAAGGCCATTGCATGACGTGCGAGCCCACGTAGATCCACCGCCCCCGTATCCAATTCGCATTTCACCGACGAATCGTTCGGCCTAGGCACTCAAGGAGGAACTCGATCACTTCGATATGGCGGGTCGCTTCGGCCAAGTCCTTGCCCCATGTATAGAGTCCGTGACGGCGAATGAGGTACCCCCAACATTTTTCGTCCGGATGTTCGTCCAGGTAACGCATAACCTGCGATTGCAATGCTGGGATGTCTTGTGTGTTGTCAAAAATAGGCAGCCAGCATGAAGACTCGTGAGTCGTGATGCCATCCAGCCCTTTGAGCATTTCAAATCCATCGATTCGAATCCCACCAAGAGCAAAAAAATGATGGGATAGCGTCGTCGCCCACACGCTATGCGTATGCAGAACCGCTCCTGCACCGCAACGTGAGGCAGCCATGCAATGCAGCAACGTTTCTGCGCTGCTTTTGGGTTGATCCGGCGTCGTCACCTGGCCGCTTTGGTCCACAATGACAAAGTCATTGGGCTCCAAATGCCCTTTGTCCTTGCCGCTGGCTGTGATCAATAGTCGCATTGGATCGCGATCGATAACCACGCTATAGTTGCTGGATGTTCCGAGCGACCAGCCGCGGTTCCAAAGTTGATGCCCAACACGACGAAGACCATTGACGTGATCTGCATAGGGCTGCAGGTGGGGAGAGAATGAGTCGAGTTCTTCAGGCACGTGATGGAAGAAGGAGATGGGAGGATTGGTAAATGGAAATAGGACCGGCAGGATTCGAACCTGCAACCAAGGGATTATGCGTACCGACTACGGCTTTCGCCGCCTCTTTCGAGTTTGGGGTCTGGACCATACCTTCACTTTACGTGTCTGCCGTCTGGTCTCTACACCTTCCGCGAACGAATTGCGGTAATGCAAATTCAAACGGCGGCTTGGCTCGGGATTAGCATGCTCCTTGCTCCAAATTGGAACAATCGGCGAAGCCTTCCCCGAATTTGACAAATTCTACATGCATTCTGTTGAACGATGACTCGAAAACCAACAAAACACGTGCAACCCAATCGAATCAACCATAACCAACCGCGCGGTTTCGCAGGTTGTGCTTTAGGTCTCATCACTTAAGTCCCCTGCTCTAACCATTGAGCTACGGTCCCAGCAAGGAGCGTAGTTTAGCCCATTTTCAATCGAACGACAAACCGCAATCGGCTTAAAGGAGGGCTTGGTCTGGAAGAAAATCGGGCGGTGGGCTATGTTGCTTGCCTTTGAATGAACCCCACTTTTCAGTTGTTTTCAAGCGATGCGAGTCCTATCCCTCATTCGATCCAGGTTTGCCCCAGTCCTTGCCACTTGGCTTGACGAACCTGACGCCTTGGCCGCCGCATTGGAACGCATCGTCGTCTCCCGCGAATCGCATTTGGCGGACTACCAAGCCAACGTGGCTATGCCGCTTCAGAAAAAACTGGGTAAGACACCATTGGCGATCGCCGAAGAAATCGTCTCGAAGGTGGACCTCTCCGACATTTGCTCGTCAGTAACTATCGCAGGCCAAGGGTACGTCAATTTACGGCTTTCGCCCGAATGGATGGCCAAGTGCTTGATGGAGGCGCATTCGGATCAGGAACGATTGGCCGTTGCTCCCGTGGCCAAGCCCAAAACCTACGTAATCGACTTCTCCTCGCCCAACGTAGCCAAACCGATGCACGTCGGGCACATCCGATCGACCGTCATCGGTGACTCGATCACGAAAATCTTACGATTCTTAGGCCACGAAGCCATCTCCGACAATCATCTAGGGGATTGGGGGACTCAATTCGGGATGATCATCTACGGTTACAAGCACTTTCGTGACGAAGTTGCTTTCGCCAGCGCACCTGTGATGGAACTCAGCCGCCTTTATCGCGTCGTTCAGAAGATAATTGGGTTTCAAGACGCAGTTGCGAACCTCCCTAAACAGGAACTCGCCGTCGAACGCGCTGAAGAAAAACGGACTGATTCGAACGCGAAATCGGTCGCAGCCACTCAGGACAAGAAACTAGCCAAAGAAGTTGTGACTGCGACCAACCAATTGCGAGAAGCTCATGAAGCCTTGCAGAAATCCAAGGAGAGTATCGAAGCAACCTCTCGCGACGTGGAGTTTATGGAACGTTCAAGAAAACACTCGGAACTTGGCCAACGCGTTCTCAAAGAAACGTCCAAATTGCATTCCGGCAACGCTGAGAATCTCAAGCTGTGGGAAGCCTTCGTCCCAAATTGCAAAGAAGAAATCCATAGCGTCTACCGGCGACTGAATATTCAGTTCGATCATGAATTTGGCGAGAGTTATTATAACGACATGCTTTCGCACATCGTCGAGGACTTGGTGGCCAGATCGCTCGCGGTGGAAAGCGGTGGAGCGATTTGTGTTTTTCTCGATGGCTACGAAGCTCCGATGATCGTTCGCAAACAAGATGGCGCATTCCTGTACGCAACCACCGATATTGCCACCGCCATTTTTCGCGAACGGGAGTTTGCACCGGACGTATCGCTCTACGTAGTCGATCATCGCCAGAGCGAACACTTTCAAAAGCTTTTTGATGTTCTACGCAAGATCGGATTGACCCATACGGAACTAAAGCATGTTGAATTTGGAACCGTGCTTGGTGAAGATGGTAAGCCGTTTAAAACCCGATCAGGGACGGTTGTCGGGCTCGAATCCATGTTGGACGAAGCGGTCAGTGTTGCCTGGGAAGTGGTTTGCAATCCAGATCGTTTGCAAAGTTCCGGCATCGCTTTTACTGATGCGGAAAAACGCCAAATTGCAGAAACAGTTGGCTTGGGGGCGATCAAGTATGCCGACTTGTGCCACAACCGAACCAGCAATTACGTATTCGACATGAAGAAAATGGTTCAACTACAAGGCAACACAGCAGCCTATATCCAGTACTCGTACGCTCGAACTCGAAGCATCCTCCGAAAAGCCGAAACGGAAGGCTTTGAAACCATCCGATGGAAGTGGGCGCCGCTGGTTTTGTCCGCTAACCCAGAATTGACACTTGGATTGCAATTGCTCCGTTTTGAAGACATGCTCAACCAGTCCATGGTCGACTATCTCCCCAACGTGGTAACCGAGTACCTCTTTGAAACCGCTAAGCTTTTCAGCAGTTTCTATGATCAGTGTTCGGTTTTGGGAGCAGATACTCCCGAGAGTGTATTGTCCCGATTACGATTGATAGATCTGACTGGGCTGACACTGCGAAAAGGCCTGGAGCTTTTGGGAATCGGCGTTGTAGAACGCATGTAGAATCGGGACAACGCATGGCATACAACGACGAACCCATTCCACCGATGCATTTCTACGGGCCAACGGATGCATTTGGTTTCGGACAACTCTCCGAAATTTGGCAAACGCGTGAACTGCTCTACAGCTTCTTTTTACGGGATCTACTGATCCGTTACAGACAAGTTGTCGTTGGCATTCTTTGGGTGTTGTTGCAGCCATTAATGGGCATGCTCATCTTTATGGGATTGTTCTTTGTGCTCGGCACCCAAGCTGGAAACTCCACGGTTGCTTCGTATGCACCTATCATATTGACAGGCATGCTCTGTTGGCAGTTGGTAGCCAGCAGCTTTCGGGATGCGACGGGCTCCTTGGTGAACTATCGTCACGTAGTAACCAAGATCTATTTCCCCCGTTTACTGCTGCCATTAGCTAGTTTGATGTGCGCGGTCTTCGATTTCGTGATCGGTTCGTTGCTGCTGCTACCTGTGTGCGCAATTACAGGGACAAGCATCGTTTGGACAACTGCGTGGCTGGCGGTTCCGATTGCCTT
>JBBRJI010000358.1:0-6333 GCA_038219625.1 Pirellulales bacterium
GCATAAGCACTTGCCTCTCACAGATCGAATTTCAATTGCGGTCCAGTTTTGGAATGAAATTAGTGTCAATGTTCCCGTATGGATAAGAGCAAAAAGCGGTGAGATCACTGCATCAGATTATCGCCAACGCTTCATTTGTGCGCACGGAATCGCGCTTGCAGCGATTGCACGGATGGGACGTTCGCTTCTAGCACGTTTTCCAAATGAATGGAAGCGGCGTCTCAAACGAATCAAAACGATTGATTGGCAACGAGCGAACGTTCAGCTTTGGGAAGGTAGAGCCATGATCGGCGGAAGGCTTTCAAAAGCCTCGGCCTGCGTCGTGCTAACAGGTAACCTGCTTAAGCAAGTGATTGAGTTGGAACTGGATGAGCGTGAAAAAGCGATGGAATCGCAATTTCGAAAATCGAAATGACTCCAATAGAAGTGGCGAGTCGAAGATTATATTCGCATCACTGGGCAGTGCCCCTGAAGGTCGACCAATTTACGAGATCACATAAGATGTATTCGTTAACATGGGTTTTGATCGCCAAGTTCGATCGTCATCACTTTCAGAATCTGGGTGTCGAGTTCAACCAAAATTGTACGCCGCAACGCGCTTTCACTTGCCGTTTAGGGTTCTTGTCAATTGAATTGTCATGTTCTAGTTATTGGGAATTACAGCCGGGCACATAAAACTGAGGGATTCCAGCTTCACTTCAATCCAAAAACAGCTGAATTAGATCAAGCAAGACGCTGTTATGGTAGACTGTGAAGGGATGTTTTTATTCTCGCAGAATCAATGCTAATTTTAGGTTTCCGAAGGTTTTCTAAGGGTTTTAGATTGAGTTCAGGTTTGGGCGATAACGAAGAGAACGACTTTTGGAGTGCTTGCCAGCTACTGCTTGAGATTTATCCTCAGCGACCACAAAAGTTGTCCGGAGATTCCGATGCTGTCCGGTTGGTAAGACGACTGCGGGAGTTGGCGAAAAGAGAAGCAAATGATCTTTGTCCAAATCTTCACTGGAAAGGGGACGCGTCGGTTGGGAAGGGAGTCTGGACGAATGTCCCATGGTTGGCAATATTCGATGAACGAGAGACCACTAGTGCGCAAAAGGGAGTTTACCCTGTAGTCCATTTCTCATGCGACGAACCTGTCGGCATTCGAATTGGATTAGGGGTCGCAGCAACAGAGTTTAAGGATGATCCTGAAGCCAAGGCTCGCGAAATCTACGGTCAAATTCAATTGCCTGCCGTTGAGCTGCTTCGAGGGTATGGCTTTACAGATGTGATCCAGGGGAGTGGAACGCGTATCCCAATCGCCTTGGAAAAGTTGGCCGGTGGCTACAACCGCGGAATGATCTTTGAACGCTTTGTTACGCTCGATGAATTGCGAACCAACGATCCAAGTATTCGGCAATCGTTAGCGGGATTACTCGAAACCTATAAAGCGTGGGTCGATCAGGTTTTTGAGAAACCTACGGACCACGAGTCATTCTTGGAAATCATGCGATGGTATTCGGCCGAGAAGATCATCTTCTACAGCTCTAATCGACAGGCTCGATACTACATCAAGAGTGTGGACGACGTAGGCTGTGAAGTTCAGCGTCTTGACGCAAATGAATCTGAGCGTGTCACTTTAAATGGCTATGAATCGCGACTGGACTGGCTTCGCGAAAATTTTGGAACAGGCGAACGTACTGCTCTGGATGGCACTGTCGCGCGTCAGATGTGCTATTTGCAAGGTGCAGAACTCGGCCTGACTGAGCAGAGGAAAAAGGTGGTTCTACTCGATTCCTCTGAAAAGGCATCGAAGAACTTGGTTGATCTGCTTGAGGAGATGTCGAGTCCGCAGCTTTACAAGCCGATGATCGTTGCTCTCGTGGTGCAGGCGATCGCAAACAGTGAGCTGACTAAGAATCGAATCTCATTCGATTGGCTCTTACCAAAATTCATCGCAATTTTCATGACGCTCGATAAAGAGGTCTCTGATCAACAACTGGCAGAGGGATTCGGGCGGCTGGCTGGCGATTTCTTTTGGCTACTCGCACACGCGGATGTTGCTCAGCCGCTTGCAATCGACCAACCAACTGCAAATCAAATTCGACAACGAGTTCAACATGCGGTTTTTAAGGAACCCTATTGGCAGGCGCTCCAATCCCCTCAATGCAGAAACGATGTCCTGTCAACGATAAAGAAAAAATGGAATATTCAAATTGATATCGATCCTATCGCACGAATTTCGCCGCAACTATCCACTGCTGTGGAACAGCTTATTCAAGATATCGCCAAAGATGGCTTTACGTTTGAACCTTGGCAAATCGCAAGCTTCGTGACTGCGATTCGGACGAAGCCCTTTGTGATCTTGGCTGGTGTGTCAGGAACTGGTAAATCGAAACTTCCATCCTTGGTCTCCAAACACACTGGTGGCGTGTCGACCCGCATTTCAGTTCGGCCCGATTGGACAGATAGCTCCGAAGTTCTTGGGTACGTGGATCTACAGGGTACGTTTCGGCCCGGAGCGTTTTTGATTGTTGCAAAAAAAGCATCGCTTTCTTCGGACACTCATTCCACTTGCATCATCGACGAGATGAACTTAGCAAGAGTGGAATACTATTTTGCCGAGATCTTGAGCTGCATCGAGGATCGAAGGCCATCGGAGAATGGCGGGTTCGAAAGTGATTCCCTTCTTTCGTTGCAGTTGGGAGAGGACGACGAACATTGGCAGCAGCAATCGATTCCCGCTAATCTTGGAATCGTTGGCACGGTAAACATGGACGAGAGTACGCATGGTTTCAGTCGCAAGGTACTCGACCGAGCATTTACGATCGAACTATCGGAGGTCGATTTGGATTGGCATCCGGAGCCCCGAGACGAAGGAGTTCCTACGAGCGAAGTACGTGCGGAATGGCCCGTGGCTTTTTGGCATTCTTCAGCGACTCGATTGAGTCAGCTTTTGAAGTTAGACAAACCGTCATTGGCGCTAATTCAATCCTCGATCGAGTTACTCAAAAGAATCAATGACTGCCTCACCTGCAGTCAGTTGCAAGTAGGATACCGAACGCGCGACGAGATCATTCTCTTTTTACTAAACGCTGAAGAAATTCGGTCATCATTCCGCTCTCGCAACGATGAAATGGTTGACCCGCTCGATTTAGTTCTATCCATGAAAATACTGCCTCGTATCGTTGGTGACAGCAATGCAATACGCCGCACACTTCTCGGGCTTTTGGGCCTGACGATACAAGGGCAACCGTTCAATAACGAAGACCTAGTCGGTTCCCAAGTTGATAAATGGGACAAAGCTGGTAGACCTGCCACACTGGTTGGTGCAAAGCTTCCTCGCTCGGCCGCAAGACTGTGTCTTATGTGGGATCGGCTAGAGACGGAAGGTTTCACTTCGTACTGGCTATAATCGATGAAAGAATTATTCCGCATCAATACGAACCTGTTTTCCCTTGTGTGGGAAAGGGTGGCAAAGAACGATCCTCCGGTACTTGCGCAGAGGACTGCAGTAACGGGAAGATTAAAGCTTACGCCGCGTTGTAGTTCACTTGCATTTGAAGGTGATAACTGGCGATGCGACGTGCCAAAGGGGGTAAGTACTGATCCAACGGTAGAAATCGGACCAGCGCTTTATGAGCAAACCGACTATCAGGTTTATCTGAAGGCTCATCATTCCAGCGACGAAGTCAGCATCCAACATCGCGACCCACTAATTATTCAACGGTTAAGTTCGCGAGAGAAGAATCGAGTCGAATACGGGGTGATCAATTTCCAAGGCCAGATTGGTCGAAGCCTGTTTACGGTTACGATCAACGGCAAGCCTCAACTTGATTTTGAACTGGAAGTGTTTCCGACAAAGATCGACTATGAAACGGATTACCAGGAGATCCTTTCCCAGATTCAGGAAATCCTCACAAGCTTGGCCTATGAATATCTTCGTTCGACCCATCAACTTGGCAAGTTGGATACGAATCGTCGCCCATCACGCTTGGAATGGCTAATTCTCTTAGAGCATATACTTGGCGAGCTCGAGAACTCAGTGCGTTACATTGCCCAACAGCCTAGAAGATCACTGGTACGCAGTCCTCGATTCAATCGAATTGAACGCATTCGCCGGACGGACTCTTCGGTGCGAGCCCAGGTTCGAAGGGGTGCCGGCCGCGGTATTACACAGGACACTTTGATTGGCCCTGTTCGCGAGCGTCTGCTAGAAACTCCATCGGAGCCTACTCTTGATACGATGGAACATCGCTGGATCCGTCGTCAATTGACGGAGATTCGCAGGACACTTGGTCAACTCTACAATTCGCTAGGAGACGCGTCCGAGATTAGCGAGCGTAGTAAGACGACCCAATCGTCTATTCGAAGCATGGAGAATCGAGTTTCGCAATTACTACGGCTAGAGCCATTGGCCGAAGCTAACGGTCCGGTCCCTGGCGAGTTTGCTTCATTGCAATTAGTTTCAGCCCCAGGGTATCGCGAAACGTACCGACGCTGCATGCTTTTAAAGTTCGGACTTCGATTGGAGGGTGAACTTTATCGAATGTCGGTCAAGGACCTGAATGTTCTTTATGAGTACTGGGTTTTTCTGTCGATCGTGCAGTTGCTTCGCGAGCCCAACGTCAGCAATGCGGATCTTCGCGATCTTTTCAAGCTCAATCGATCGAGCCTTCAAGTTCGGCTAAGGGAGGGACGCCGTCAACGCGTCGATTGCATCAATTCAAAGGATCGAAAGATCAGCGTCACCTACAACTTTCAGTATGACGCCGACGATGTAACACTCATCCCACAGAAGCCCGACATCATAATTCGATACGAGGAGGTGGGTTGGCCTCAAATTCTGCTCATTTGTGATGCTAAGTATCGAATCGATGCATCAGAGGAATATCGTAAGCAATTTGGTTCTTTTGGTCCGCCACGCGATGCGATCAACGTGCTACATAGGTACCGCGATGCAATTCTCGAATTCGAGAAGGAGATAAATTCAGATGAGCGACCAAAACACGTCGTCGTTCAAGCGGTTGCGGCATTTCCCTATTCTGAAGTACAACCGCATGAATTCCAATCAAGTCGATTATGGCAGTCGATTGATCGTTTTGGAATTGGTGCTGTTCCTGCGTTACCGGGCAATCTGTCTTACATGCGTGAATGGCTGATACAGGCATTTCGCCAAGGCGGTTGGGCGATGGCCGATCGTGCAATTCCACACATTGCGGAAGGCCGTGCACGCGACTGGCGCTTTGCAGCGAGTGAGCCCGTCTTGGTTGGAACGCTACGCGGTCAAAACGCACTTGAGCATTTTTCATGGATCGAATCGACAAATTCCTACTACATTCCGCTTTCGCGGAACCAGCCACGCCAGCTTCTTGCAAAACAAGTTGCGATCTATTCGCCGCAGAGCATTCGAAATGGATCTGCTATCACGCATATCGCCGACGTTCGAGATGTGGAAATCGTCCAGCGAAGCGAAATCAAAACTCCGTGGTCACCACGATTCAGTGGAGACGAAACGATGGTCCTGTATCGCCTCTCGTCTCTCTTAGAATTAGGCAAGCCGATCAAATACCACTCCGGTGACAAGACGTCCATTCAGTCACCCCGTTGGACAACCAAACTAGGGATTCAGAGAGCAAGGCTTTTGAGTGAGATCGCACTGGAAACTGAGCCTGAATGGAGGCTATACGAAAAACTGAATGCAGTTGGTGTTGATTTTCGAATCGAGGCAAAGTCGCCTAAGAAACTAGATCAGGAAGATCCAATTGGCCGAGCTTTTTTCAGGATAAATCAAAGCACTTCCATCAGGTATGACGGCAAAAATGGGTTCCTTGTAATGCAAGATGGAGCTGAACAATATCTGTCGTTAGTAGAGGACGTCGTGTCCTTGCTAGGGAAAAGCAGTTAAGTCACCGTTAAGGCGATGATTTAGAGTACGTTGTCCGGTTGGGATTCGAGTCCGACGGCTGGGATCCGGCCTATCGTCCCGATACGGAGCACCGCGAAGCACATGTTGTGAATCTAGGCTACATAATAAATGTCATCGAAGACGTAGCCGAGCGAGAGGAGACGCTTCGGTCGGCCTGACGAATGAAGTTGATCCGCACGAATTGCCAGCAGTCGCAGCCATTGATTCGGACACCGAAGACGAGTCAGTTCGCGCCGAGCACCGAGTGATTGAGCTGCCTACTCGCTCGCGTCGCTTTGGCGTTGGCAAAGAGATTGGATACGCAGTCTATGTGCATCGGGATTACGAAGAACGGCCTGGCGGCACCGTGGAGTGGACGAAACGCCATCTGCCGGAAAACTACGAATACACGGTAGGTAGTCAAACTGAATCAACGAAATGACTCC
>JBBRJI010000359.1:0-6327 GCA_038219625.1 Pirellulales bacterium
GCATTGCTCGAGCCGAAGTTGTTCCTCTTTGAATCGGATGCTTCGTCGACGTTGCTGACCGGCACGTTTTAAGCGGCCGCGATCTGTTCAACGGTATTTTTGATTGGCTTTTCGGGTGGATTCCCTACGTCGCTGGAGCCGCTGGAACTCCGCGGCAGAGAGCCTGCACTCCTCGCAACAGAACACCTGGGCAGGATGGCTGGGCGCAAAGAAACGATTGCAAGGCTGCCATAGGCAATTGCATTGAAAAGAAGTTGGCTTCGCGACTTGCGAAGATCGATGATGAAGTTCAGGATTGGAGATGGACGATCGGGAGGGTTAGACCCGTGAGTCAAGTCTCGTTGTAGAAGGTTGAAGATCTACAGCGAGGCGTTTTTTTAAAATAGGAATCGAATTTCCAATCTTAGTCCGAGAGCACACAAGTTGTGATCAAGAAATCGCAACCAACCCAGCCACCCTGCGAAAATGGCTGATTCTTAGTTGCCAACATTTGCCGCCGATGTGCGACAAATGGTTTAGATCCCGCAATGAAGCAATGGCCTATTACACCGAAGTTGTGCACCCGTCAGTTCGACACAGTGAGTCGATTTGAAACTTGCTGGTGAGTCGCGGAACTTGATCGAATAGTGATACCTGGCCACTGTTGTAAGAGTAGCTGTAGGCTCTGTCGCCAAATTCAAGAAATAGTACGGCTCCTTTCGTAGTCGGAAGTTGAGCCGTGGTTCACAAACGCTTTTTCGTGGCGCTCGATCTCAAAGTATGCAAATCTAAGTTTCAGCGATGAGGGTTTTCGTACCAAATAACGCCAAGCTGGTCCCGTTCTTCGCAGGTGATGACGTCGAGGTCGCCGTCCGCGTCCAAGTCCAACACTTGCATCAGATCAAACTTTGTTCCATCTGGGCCTCCTAACGGACGCTGTTTCCATGGCCCTTTCCGTTGTTGCTCCAACCAAACTATCCCTTCGCGCCCAGCCTTCGCGTTTTCGCAGGTGAACAGAAGGTCCATCAAGCCATCATCGTTTACGTCAATGGCTTTTACAGCTTTAGCATCACCAAGATTCGTTGTGTCAAGCCGCAGAAGTTGTTCCTTCCATTGGCCCTTGGGCTCCTGAATACACAGCACTACGTCAGCGGGCTTCACTGCTACGGCAACGTCGACAAGTCCATCACCGTTGATGTCCGCAAGATCGGCGAACATGGCTTGCCTGCCAACGGCACCGATAGTGTGTTCCGCCCAGCCTGAATAATGAAGGTTGGCCTTCACGCCGGGGTTTTCTAGCCAATAGGCTCCTGTGCGAGCTCCTTTTCGATCCGTTAAGACGATGTCGAGATCTCCATCGTCATCCATGTCGCGTGGCGCGAGCGACATAATCCATTCTGCGTCGCGCAACCGTTTGTACTGCCAACCGTTCATGTCGCCCAGAGCCTTCGGTGCTTGCAACCAACCTACGCCGCCTCCCTCGTTTTTCGAGGCAAGAATCAAGTCCACGCCGTACTCGCCGTCGACGTCCATGGCTGCGGCCTGCATCCAGGATTGTTTTTTGAGCGTAGCAGGGAAAGGCAAAGTAGACCAACTTTGAGTACTCGTTAGCTTATTGTCGTCCCCAGAAAATTGGTGCCAGAACACCGTACGGGTTTTGCCCTCCGTGCAACTGACCACATCCAGCCAACCATCGCCGTCGAGGTCAACAAAGATCGCATCTTCGGCGTCGTTCACTTTTCCGACTGGAATCCGTGGCCAAGGCTCTTTGCTCTTGGCAGGTCCCGGATTCAGATAGACCCGCACTACGCCACCCTCCTCCCAGCCAGTAACAATATCCTGCAATCCATCCCGATTGATGTCACCTAGTTTCACTCCATCGGCACCCTTAGAGGTGTCATCAATTGTGTGCCTCTTCCAGGCAGGACCGGGCGCATTCACTACACTCGGATCATCCGCAGAAAACAAGGCAGAGAGCGGCGCAAATAGCAACCAAATGCAAAAGTGAAGCTTAATTTCTGTTCGCCGATAGTTCACGGTGCTGGACTCCGAAAATCTCTGCTAATTACTGAGGTCAAAATCAACCTTGCCATTGTCACTGACGGCCCTTAGTTCGCTTCAGGCTTCACAGAAAGCTTCAACATTCTTGTCGCTTCATCGTACTGTGCTGCGTGTTTCGCACCGTTGACTGTCACGGTAGAGGGTTGCGAAGGGGAGCGAAGGTAGGCATTGATGACCGGTTGACCTTGGAGCTGCACCTTTAACTCGTTTGCCGTGCGTTCGGTTGCGAGAAACAATTTCGACAGTGAATCCAGCACTACCTTGTCACCACGTCGCAGATAGCTGCCTTGCGCGATGAAGTATCGTGACGCTTGATCCGGGTCCGTCTTGTCCAGTCCGTCTGGATACGTGATGGCAGTCAAATAGGCGTCCGTTTCCCAGTTGTTGACCTGCAAGTTGCCGTTACGGTGCATGATGCTACCATCAGCACGCAGGTTGAGAATCACATCCGTCGTCTTGCCGTTTTGGCGCACGCTCACTCCGATAAACTCAGGGCCTTCGATCCGTTCCAGCTGTGGTAGGTTATCCTTATTCGCTTCGTTCACGAGGATCACTGCAGTGATGAACTTCGTGCGCCGCGATTTCCCCGGCGGCGCGAACGCGTAGTAGGTTTGTTCCGTTTCGGGGTGACGATCTTGTAGTCCAGTCTTTTCAACAAGCTTCATCTTTTCGGGAAAGTCGGCAGGGTAGCCGATAGGAAGTTGAGTTGGAAACAAGGGCCGCACCAGCACTTTTGCCTTGCCTTTGGTGACCTCCAAATCTTCGCCTCTCTGTTTTGCCTCACCGTCCACATGCAGCAGCCACTCGAATTCACCTTCTTCGAAGGTCTTCAAGTCGTCGATGATCAGGATTACATCTGTTAACCACAGAAAGTGACGATAATTGCGAATGAATAAATGTGAAGTAGGTCCGGTGGCATCGGCCAGCACATACTTGAGATCGCCACTGTCCATCAAATGCGAGACCGTGCCAGGAAACTTCGAGCCAAAAGCCGTATCCTCCGGGTTCTGCGCCGCTCCATTGAAGAGCACCACATTGTGCGCCTGGCTCTGCCGGTAGTAGCCGTTGTATTCAGGTCGGCCATACGAGCACTTCCCGGACTCGATTAAAATATGCTCGCCCTGATGAAACAAGAGGAACGATCCCGCGTCGGCGTGGGCGTGGTTCCAGGTGTAACCCGACTTCACCCCCAGCAGCGTCGCGTTTCTGTCCCACGACGACCGCAGTGATGCCCAACCGATGTCCCGATAGAGTGCGGAGGGAGGCAGGTCGGGTGCAACTGGGGCGGATGCCAGATCGATATCGGACGGATAGAAAACGAGCCCCATCGCGGAATCGCGGTCGCTTTCGCGACCGTGCTGTTCGGCCATCGTTTCGCGCAAATACCAGAGGTGACGCGGCCGACCAAAGCCGTTCGCACTCAGCCAGACCAATGGAGATGTCGTGTCGGCCGTGAGGCCGCCATCTCCAAAATTCAGATTCATCGCTCGTCCCGAGTTCAGATAAGATACGTTTATGAAATAGTCTCCGACTCGGTCCAGCATCTCAATTTTTGGTGCCGATGGCGTCACAATTGCGCGATTCCAGGCAAGCCGGAATAGCAGATACTGGGATACCGCAAATGACGCGTAGTTGACGTCTTCGTAAAAGGCGCCATCGGCATCGAACGACTTTGGCTTGTTATCCAGCAGGCTGCCAGCAAAGTCGAACCATTCGACCGAGCCATCGGAAATCCGCGAGAGCCATTCCTGTGCACGCGGCTCTTCGTCCATCACTGCCAACGAAGCCATGCCAGCACCGAATACGCAGGCACTCCACCAGTTGTGCCCCATGGAGTCCAAAGCGTGTATGCGGTTCGTGCCCAATACCCAATCATCCAGCGTAGGCAAGATTCCCTTTTCGATCATCCGCTGGGCCATGCCCGCTCGTTCTTCAGGAGTCAGCGCGTCGTAAATGGAGTCGTAAACAACGGCGCTCTCATAGCAACTTCTTGCCGTCTGCAGTCCGGCGTGCCACGGTGGATCTCGCTTCATCAGCGCATCGTCGCCATAACGCAGACGCCCAACAGCACTCCGGGCTTTTTCCGCGAATTGTCTGTCGCCCGTCATGCGATATGCCAAACAGAGCTCCTCGATTGTCTTGGGAGCGGCCAGGATCTTCGCCCACGCTTCGGCCGTTGTGGGTTCGGTCTTGATCCGTTCCCGCAGTTTCTCAATCCTTTCTGCAGTAAAGAACAGTCGCGGATGCTGTCCGCGAATCTCGTATTCCTGCGCTCGGGAAAAGTCGTTCGTGCTGCCCAGGAGGATGCTAATGATAATAAAAAAGCTAGGTTTCAAGGCTGTCATGAAGGGCTCTTTGTTTTACCGTGGAGGCGCGTCTAGCGGTGGGGCAGGCGGCGCGACTGTATGGATCGATCGAGCCGGAATGCGGAAGACACTAATTTTACGTGATGACGACTGCAATGCCTATATTTAGCAGCCGGAAAGAAGAAACGTTCCAGTTAGGCCTACAAAACGCCGTGAGATAGAACGAAAACAAGCGGACGGGTGCAGGAACGGACTTTTTTGGAACTCGTCATTCCCGCGTAGGCGGGAACCCAGTGAATCGAGTTTCGTACCAGCTATTGCTTTTTGCGAGAGGTTTCTGGGTTGCGATCGGCCTAGGTTCCCGCCTGCGCGGTAATGACGGGAGTAGGTTCCTGCACCCCAAGCGGACTCTCCGGTGACATTCTTGTTGATCTATCCGCCGATCGATGTTACGCTCAACATTCTCCGCCCTTACCCACCGCTTGAAAAAGCCTTTCCCTCCTACCGATGGCTCGACTAATATCTCTGGATCAATGTTGGTTCATTTTCGGCCGTTGGACAGGAGGCAGCCGTTGGACAGGAGACTTTACATGCTCGCATCGATCACCTGATTTTGGAACGCGCGGGCGGGCCAGTTTCGGAGCGAGCGTCGGATGCCGAATTTCTGCGGCGAATTTACTTGGACTTCCTAGGTATTATTCCAACCTCGAATGAAGCTCGTGCTTTTCTCGAAGACGACAAATGCCTTCTTAGAAAATGCAGTGCGGTACAAGAAAAGAAATAAATAGCTGTTGCCAAATAACAGCCGAGCGCAACTTAAAGATAGCGGGGGGTGGTGCAAGAGGACTCTCGGCGAGTCCTGGCAATTTCCCTCCACCTGAAGCTGCTGTCTCAAGCTGAAGTTATCGCAGGTTAACTATTCGCACATCAAACTTAAGAGGATAACATGACGAGTACTAAGCCACCAGGATTTATCGGTCATCATCGAAGTTCCGCGCTGCGCTGCGTGGTTGCCTTGTTCTTTGGTTCTGCAGCAGCTCTGACGACCTGTGCCACGCAGGCGGGTGTGATCATCTCCGCAGTCGGCAGCGCGGGGTTCTCAGTTGTCGATTCGCACATATTTGCTGCCCCGACCAACTCTTTTCCATCTTTGTTTCCAGATCATTTCCCGAGTCGCCTGCAGCATAGCGGCTACGATGGGGAGTTCGCCGCTGGGTTGGCCCTAACTGGCTTTCACGAGGGTGAAGTTTTTAGTGTCGCAGAGTTTACCGACCCTAGCGCTGTTCATCTGGGCTTCGTGGTTGTGCCAAATGCCGGCGCCCCGACGGGATCGAGTTTTGATTTCGCCAGCGGGCCGATCCTGCCCAACGCTAGCTTGCCGATCATCGTGCAGGGTGATGTCTATCAAAATGGAGTTCTCTATGAGGGGAGGCAAGGGGACACACGTAAATGCTAGGGGGGGCGTTTACCCTCATTTTGAGGGGTGTAGTTGATTTGCCCATGAGGATTTGGTTCAATCTGGGTGGTGATGCAGGGTAGCTTGAAGTTCTTTTTGGGAGGTACTTGCTATGGTCCGACTCGCACGCGCTGAATTGTTCGATCCTTCCGAGGTTGCAATCTTGCACGTCATCGGTAGGGTGACACGTCGATGCTTTCTTTTTGGATTCGATCCCGTCTCGGGAAAGAACTTCGATCACCGTAAGGTTTGGATTGAAGAGCAGTTGAAAACGCAGGCTGCAAACTTTGGAATTGACTTGCTCTCGATGGCGATTCTTTCCAATCACTTTCATTTGATTTTGCGGTCCAGGCCAGATGTTATTGCGACTTGGGATGACACCCAAAGTGGCGCGGCGTTGGTTGATGCTTTGTCCCAAACGCAAGAACGAAGACCGGTCCGCCAAGGAGCCGAATGAGTTCGAACTGAATTCGATTCGAAATGATCCTGAGAAAGTCACGACCATTCGAACTCGGCTGAGCGATG
>JBBRJI010000360.1:0-6301 GCA_038219625.1 Pirellulales bacterium
TGAACTCTTTGTTTTGCCATTGACGATAAAAGATCGGAATTCCGCGTAAGAGTCCGAGCAACATGGCAAGCGTTTGTTCCGCGACTTGGTTCGCAAAGAGCCCGGATGCGCTGCAGACGACAATCTCAGAGTCGATAACTGCGGGATGCAGACAGTGGTCAAGTCCAGCGGCGGACGATTGAATGAAAGTCAATCTGCCTTCCGCGACCACGTCAAGCCAGGGGACAGGTACTTTGGCGTGACCGACAAATATATCCGCATCGAAGATTCGTTCGGGGATCGTTTCTTGTGAGGCTTCGATCAAGTTTGCGTGTGGAGCAGCATTCTGCATCCACTCGCGGTGTCGGTTCTGAGTTGGAAAACAGTAGACAAGGTTTGTCACTTTTTAGGCAAGGTCCCGATCTTCGAAAAGCAACAGGCCGATGAGTGTAGCTGCGATGCCATAAATCGAAGTGTATACAAGCACGCTGGCAATGACCGACCATGGGATACTCACCTCCGCATCGATGGCCGCCTCCATCGAGAAGTGGCTAAGGTTGGGGATGACGGCTGAGATCAACTGCGAGAAAAACTCCACAAGAGGCAAGCCGCCAGCCGCCGAATCGACGATTGTTGGAGTCAAATGCCCGAGCAAGTAAATCGAGAAGCAAATCGTGAAGTTGGCTAGCAGACCAAATCGCGTTCCAAGGGCTACCGAAAAAGCCCCCAGCACCACCGACTGGAAAAACGCCAAAGCCAAGCCTGGAATGGTTTGAATCATTTCTTGGTGGCATTGCTGCCAGCCGGGTTGATCCAGTGAGTTTTCCCGTGCCTCGTAGATTGGCTTGTAAGCGACCAATAGAAGTTCCCAGCTCCCTAGTACCAAAAACATTAGCATTACGATCCAGAATACTCCTAGTATTTTGCCAATGATAAAGGATCGGCGATGTATCGGTTTGCTGAGCAAGGTGAGGGCCGTTCTTCCTTCAATTTCTTCATTGACCGAAGTACTAGCGGACCAAACGGCCTGAAACGTAGCGGCGATGAGGATGATGGTCACACCACAATCCTTGAGCAGCTTGATATCTTCTCCGAGGGTATGGAAGGGCAAGAAGACAAAAAGGAGAATCCCCAAGGCGACGATGATCATCAAGATGATAGGGAGCGGCTGTGAAAGTTCGCTTTTAGCCGCCGACAATGCAATCGCGGCAACTTTTGGCGAGACGGCCTGCATGAGCATAAAAAGCAATCCGAAGATCGTGACGAAAATCGATACAAGGATAATCGTCGACGACTCGCGAACTAGCGGATTGGAAACCAAACGGATTTTTAATGTGGAAGCATCGATTTCCTGGTTTTGAACATAGATTTCTGCACCAGTCGTCAACGGCAATGGACACTCGGCAATCCCCATCTTGGTATTCCAAATGAGGGGCACATTAGCCTCGATGGTTTGGGGCTTGGATCGTGTTTCGCCGAGACTCGGCGCGTCGGTCAAGAGCAATCGTCTGGTGGAACTGATCTCGATCTGGCCCAAAATCGTTGGATCGTAGCGAAGGCCTATCTTTTGGAAGGGGGCTTCGGAATCGTCTTGGCCGATTCCCGCGATGTTGAAACTTTCCGTTTTGTCGTTTGCTGCGAAAAGCTGGGGAATGGATTTCAGCGCGACAATCGGTTTGTCGACCAAAAAAGTAGAGGCCGCGGCGATGAGCGACAGTCCGGCCAGAGTTGAGAGCATGTACAGCCCTATGCCTTCGAACAAAAGGGATCTCAGTTCACCTAGAAATCGAGGAGAGGAACAATACAGTAGCGACCAAACAACCACCCCAAAAATCATGGTCATTGCAATGGATATCATGGCCCATTCGTCATTCGCAAACGTTCCGCCCATGCTAAACAATGCTTGGCCTTCTTGACTGAATTTTGCATACCACGCATAGAGCCCGCCCAATGCAAGCGTCATAGCCAGAGCAATCCAATTGGCGGAGCCATCGCGGCGGAATTGCTCAAAGAACCTAATCTTGGACAGACCGTAGAAAACCAGTAGAAAAACACTTAGTAGCGCAAGTCCCAGAATTACCCCACCTCCAAGAAACCAAATAGGTGTTAACCACCTCGACATCCAGAAATCTACCGCCGCAAACATTGGAACTGGGAAATCGACAGGCATAGCGGATAAGCTCGGACAGAATCGAAAAGGTAATGGTTGTGCTTTCGCGTTTTTAACTCGATCCTCGCGAAAGATTCGTTTGGCTTTTACGCCACTCGCCGACCGTGGGTTCGTTTCAAATCCACGAACTGACTTAAGATAAGCAAAAAAACCGGGAATGAAGAGAGGTAACCCGCAAAATTCCGTCCGGTCCGAATTCTTCATGGCTGGTGAGGGAGCCTTGGTTGGGTTATGATTTTCTTGAATGGATCGCCCAAGTTTCATACTCTTTCGGCTGAGGTAAGCTGCTTTGTTTCGTCAAGGAAAGCCAGGATTTCTCGCACTTGAAGATGGCGCGGTTTTTGAGGGTGTTTCGATTGGAGCCGATGGCGAAATGGATGGAGAGGTTGTCTTTAACACCTCCATCACTGGTTACCAGGAGATATTGACTGACCCTAGCTATCGCGGCCAAATCGTGACGATGACGTATCCCATGATTGGAAATGTTGGCGTCAACGAGGAGGATCTTGAGTCTGGTTTCCCGCGAATTGCTGGCTTCGTGGTTCGTGAATGCAGTCGTCTCCACAGTAATTTTCGTTCCAATGGATCGCTGCCGGAATACCTGAAAAAGCATGGAATTGTCGCGATTTCGGGAGTCGACACACGTGCCATCGTCCGA
Source organism: Pirellulales bacterium (assembly GCA_038219625.1). GTDB lineage: Bacteria > Planctomycetota > Planctomycetia > Pirellulales > Pirellulaceae > JBKCUI01. The sequence continues at coordinate 2,808 of JBBRJI010000360.1, forward strand.
AACATTCGAAACAAAGGTGCTCTCAAGGGAATCATTTCAACTCTCGACTCCGACCACGCATCGCTTGTGAAAAAAGCCAAAGCCAGCCTGGGCCTGGTTGGCCGCGATCTCGTGAGCGAAGTGACGCCGGAAGGAGCAAGCCAGTGGAGTTTGCCGTTGCATCCTTTGGCGATCGACGGCAGTGAATCGATGGCCGCCAAATCTCAGCACCATGTGGTATGTCTAGATTACGGAATGAAATGGAATATCCCTCGTCACCTTGCTCAACGAGGCAATCGAGTCACCATTCTTCCAGGTACTGCAACTTTGGAAGAGGTTCTGGCCTGCAAGCCAGATGGCGTCTTCCTGAGCAACGGTCCTGGCGATCCTGAACCGCTTGGTTACGCAATCCGGACGATCAAGGATCTGCTTGGAAAAAAACCTGTTTTCGGTATCTGTCTTGGTCATCAATTGCTTTCCCTGGCAGGTGGTGCCAAGACTTTCAAACTCAAATTCGGTCATCGAGGTGCCAATCAACCTGTCCTCAATTGCAAGACTGGACACGTGGAAATCACCTCGCAAAACCACGGCTTTGCGGTCGAAGAAGAAGGCTTACCCGATTGTTTTGAAATCACCCATCGCAATCTTAACGACAATACCATTGCGGGTGTTCGTCACAAGGAATTCGAAGCGTTTAGTGTTCAATACCACCCAGAGGCTTCGGCTGGGCCACACGACAGTAGCTACTTATTCAATGAGTTTCAGATGGCGATGGACCGTGAAGTCCTTGTCCGGTCGGGAGCCTAGTCAGAAATGTTGGCAAAACGCGTCATTCCTTGCCTAGATGTTCACCAAGGACGAGTGGTCAAAGGAACCAATTTCGTGAATTTGAGAGACGCAGGTGATCCAGTCCAAATCGCACAGCGATACGAGTCGGAGGGAGCTGACGAGTTGGTCTTCTTGGACATTACGGCGAGCCATGAAGACCGCGGAATCATCCTTGACGTCGTGCGGCGAACCGCAGAACAGGTCTTTATGCCACTTACGGTTGGTGGTGGGATCCGCACCTTGGAAGACATTCGAACGCTTCTTCAAGCCGGTTGCGATAAAGTCTCCATCAATTCGACCGCCTGCAAGAACCCCGAATTTGTGAAACAAGCAGCGGAACGATTCGGATCGCAATGCATTGTGGTTAATATCGATCCGAGACGCGTGCTGCGAGATGGCAAAGAGTTTTGGGAAGTTTATATCAATGGCGGTCGCACCCCAACCGGGCTCGAAGCCGTGGCATGGGCGGAACAAGTCGAGGCCCTCGGTGCTGGCGAAATCGTGGTGACCAGCATGGATCGCGATGGAACCAAGGATGGATACGATTTGCCGATTACCTCCGCTGTCAGCCAGCGCGTTCAGATCCCAGTCGTTGCAAGTGGCGGCGCTGGAAAACCTGAGCATTTGGTGGAAGCGATCCTCGTCGGCAAAGCCGACGCGGTTTTAGCTGCTAGTATTTTCCATTTTGGTGAGTTTACTATTTCGCAAACCAAACGCATGATGGCGGAAAGTGGAATTCCAGTTAGGTTGTGATTCCAATTCCCGTCCAATGTGTCAACATAGAACAGTGACGCAAGCTTCTTCTTTTCATCCTTCGGTCTAAGTATTGATTTATGGGACACTCACCAGCAAAAAAACCCGCTAGTAAATCCGACGTTTCGAGCGCAGACGAACTGGCTGCCTCGTTGCTTCAGGAGAAACGAGAGCTGGAAGTAGACAAGCTATTCAAAGCTTGCGTCAAGCTAGAGGGTAGCGACTTGCATCTGAAGGTTGGTACGCCACCGATCGTTCGCTGCAAAGGCGATCTCAAAACGCTCAACCGGCCACCCATCGAGGTCGATGAAATGGTTCGTCTACTAATTCCGATGCTGGATGATCGAAACAGACGGATCTTTGAAGAAGAGGGGGGTGCTGACTTTTCCTATACGATCAATGTTGACGGCGAGAACTGGCGATTCCGAGTCAACATGCTTAAGCAACTAGGGCGACCGGGACTGGTTGCAAGGCGAATCAATAATTTCATTCCTAATTTCGAAGGGCTCTTTCTGCCGCCGATTCTCGAGGATTTGTGCAAGTTCGATCAAGGGATGATTCTGCTGGCCGGCGTGACAGGTTCCGGAAAAAGTACGACGATTGCCTCCATGCTCAATTGGATCAATCGCAATTACCGAAAGCATATTTTGACGCTCGAGGACCCCATTGAGTTTGTTTACAAAGAAGACAAATGCCTGATCAACCAGCGGGAAGTAGGCACGGACGTCTTGGATTTTAGCATCGCCATGAAGCACGCGGTCCGCGAGGACCCGGACATCATCCTCGTCGGTGAAATGCGAGATCAAGAGACGTTTATGACGGCCATCCATGCGGCCGAAACCGGGCACTTGGTTTTTGGGACCATTCACGCTTCCACAGCCCCCTCCACTATTGGTCGTATTCTCGACTTGTTTCCAGAAGCCATGCATACCGCCATTCGAAATGCCATGGCCTTCAACATGAAAGGCATCGTGGCACAAAAACTTCTGCCATCCATCAAGCAGGGCGTAAGCCGCGTACCCACCTGCGAGATCATGCTCTTTACTCCGATGATTCGAAAACTCATCTTAGAGAGCAAAGATCAAAAGCTGTCCGACGCCATTCGAATTGGGCAACAGGACGGGATGCAGGACTTTACGATGAGTCTTAAGCAGTTAATCGACGACGGGTTGATCGATCGCCCAACAGCTTTCGAGGTTGCACCTAATGTTGAAGCACTGAAAATGACTCTCAAGGGCATCAACGTGAGCCAACCTGGTATTATTTAGGAACGTTCGATCAATAACTGTCCGATTTCCCCGTAGCGGAAGTCGCCAAGACTTTCGGAATGCGCGGGCGCCGAAACTCTTGGCGAGTTTCGCTACGACACTAATTGATCGAGTGATCCTTAGAGGATCAACACCCGCAATGCGTTCCTGTTTCATTCATTCCACCAACTCTTTCCGAAGTGAATGGTCGAGCTGTCAAAATGGTATTTGGAAGAAAGAAAGTAAAACCGACAAGCGATCCACTTTCCATTGGTGGCGAGGATGTGGTATTGCCACCCCTGGAAATCAAGACCTCTGGCATTCCGAAGGACGAAGCCCAGGGGATGATGATTGCGGCGCGACAATTGCCTGGCTACCCAGTCGCGCTGGTGATTTTAGCCAATGCGATCTCAGCTAGGGCGGACCGAATCCTAATGGATTATTCCGCCCAGGGGGCAGTGGTTCGGTACCGAATTGATGGCGCGTGGGAAACGCTTCCGCCGTTGGATCGGCCGACGGGCGATGCAGCTTTGGTCGTTTACAAAAAAATGTTTGGCCTTAATCCAGCCGAACGAAGAGCCAAACAAGAAGCGAAGTTCGCGACCAATTTCAAAGAAATTGATTGGGTCATCCTGTTCACAAGCGCCGGAGTCCACTCCGGGGACCGGGTCATCATTCAGAGCGATA
>JBBRJI010000361.1:0-6298 GCA_038219625.1 Pirellulales bacterium
GGGAAGCGGCAATAGATTGACCGGCGCAGTCGCAGACACCCATCCGCCGTTTAAGGCGTCTGGAGAAGGCAGAACATATAAGCTTGGCCCATTAATCCTTGCAATGTAAATCTTTCCGTCCGGCCCGAGTTGTAATGCGGCGACATAGCTATTGGGGCCAGGATTTATCGGCGGGATTGAAAGATCAAGTCCTCCAGGGATGATGGGATATTGGTAAATAACACTTGAGGTCTGAGTAGTGGTTGCCCACAGTCTCTGCGAGTTGGGTGAAAACTCTAATCCATAAAAGCGAGTCGGTTTGGTATCCCGAGAAGTTACCGTCCCTCCTAAAAAGTTGCTAACCACTCCCGAGCCGGTGTTGAACTTAAACAACTCAACAAAACTTGGGGTGGTCCCAGCGGAAAGCCCCGCATGCGCGAGCAATTTGCCATCCGGCGAAAACTTCATCTGGCCTTGACCAAAGGCCGCATTTCCCAAAATGGAGTAGTTTGAACCGACCGCCGAGATTACGGGCGGCTGTGGTGTGCAAGTGCCGTCGGGAAGAATTTTGTATGCGTAAAAGTTATTATCATTCATCGTGTGGGCAACGACCCAAAAGGCCCCGCTCCCATCGCTGACGCCCGCGACTTTTTCTGACGAATTGGCCAACAGAAGAGTGTTTTTCGATATCACAGCTTCCACACCGCTCGTCATATCCACTACCGAATAGCGCAGACCGTTGACATATCCATGTTCCAGCGAATCGGTTGTAAAAATGAAATACCTGTCACAACTACAAGGCACAATCAATGCGGACTGCGTTGAACTGGAGTGTCCCAGCAGTCCGAGGCCGTTTGGCATCGGGAGGCCGTTCTTATCCCAAACCGTCGTTCCATCCGTATAAAACAATAGATTCCCACTGGCGTCTGAAATAGTAGAACAACCTTCATTGGTGAGAAAGGGATTGGGATTGGGATTGGGGAACAATGGATTGGGGGCAAGCGATGGCGTCGCTGTTGTGAAAGGAGATGAGCCAAAATTGATTCTAGCGCCATTTCCAAAAATCCAGTTGTTGGCCGCGTTTTGGTTGAGGCACGCACAGAAGTCTTCGTCTTCGCGCAAGCCTTTGATCACGACCTTCTCGACCTCCGCACCCACTTTCGGCATCTCCTTGCGTGGCGATTTTTCTTCGTTTGGCTGCAGCCTGGGCCTGGGCCTGGGCATTGGCGTTCCTTCCTTGGGAAGTCGAGTGTTAGCCGCAGGGCCTGCATTTAGGTCGAGCACTTCGATACGGCTGGCCCGACTATGGTCCGGGGGCAGGGTGGTCACACGAATGATCATTCCCGGCTTCAGATCGGCCGTCCGGAAGACTTTCTCTTCCAGCGTCAACCTGACGTCTTCCATTAGTCGAAGAGAATGCTCCTTGCCTCCCTTGCTCGTCATCATAAGCATGTTGCCCGTGATTTTGACCAACTGGCCCTCGAGCGTACTGTCTTTGGCATTCGCGGCTGCGTCGGTCCCTTTCTCCTCACTCTTCATTGGCGCTTTTTCATCGCCCTTTACCGGGACTCTTTCATTGCCCTTAACGGGAGTTTTCTCTTCGCCCCTTATTGGAACTTTTTCATCTCCTTTTACTGGTGCCTTCTCATCTTTTTTCACCGGAGCCTTTTCGGTTTTCTCACCACGTCCTTCTTTCTGCTGCTTCTCCTCTGACTTCTTGATTGGCTCCTTCTCTTTGGTGCCTTTCACTGGTCCTTTCTCGTCCGATTTCTTTAGCGGTTCCTTCTCTTCCGATCCCTTAACCGGAGGCGGTTTCTGTTCCTTGGTTTGTTCCTTGGTTTGTTCCTTGGTTTGTTCCTTGGGTGGCCTGGGTTCCTGTCCCAACGTAGTGGAGTATTGCATCACGGGCGCTAGAGCGACCATCGCGCTCAATGTGCCGATCGCCACTAGCGACCGGAGGTTCTTAGGAATGACTCGTTTCCAGATTAACATGATTCTAAACCTTTCTTGAGAGGATCTCCGGCTGACAAAACTGTCAGTACAGGCTCATGCGTCTTCTGCGTCCAAACCGGCCAACAAAATCGGAAACTTATGCAAACTGCATCGCGAGTGCCGAGAGGCGCGTCCGCAACGCTCTCCCTCGACTTCGGTGAAGAAGGAACTATCGAACATCAGCGGGAGCCATCAGATGAATGTTGAAGCCTGTGACTTCACGAGTCACTTCCAGAAAGACAATCGGCTTGCATGTGCTCAGAGTGAAGCAGATGTTTGGGTTGCCCACGACCGTTGTACCGTCGAACGAATATGTCTGTGTCGATTCGTTCCAGTCCCATCCGGGCAAGTCAGTGGGCTGAAGCGAACCGGGAAAGCCAACGCCTGTTCCTGAACCATGCTGTTCGAGCGGATTGCAGTTGATCCATGGTTGCGCGATTGTCTTTCCACTCGAGTCGTACGCCTTGAGCGTCAGATGTTCAATCGTGTCCAAATCGACGATATGCAAATAGGTACCGACCGGAAGCATGCGGCCTACCAAGCCAGAGAAATCAAATTCTGCCATATGATCACCCGTGTTTCCGGCGGGTATGTGGCCAAGACCGGTGAATGTACCCCGCCATGCAGTTTGTACATCCGATGACCAAGTACCCGCGAAACTAGTGGCACCATGAACGTACGACACACTCACAGGTTTGATGTTACTGTCCATTGGCCCGAATGGAATATGTTTGCCCGTACCGGTCAGCGAAGACTGGACGACCACATCAACGGGTGACTTTGTTTGCCTGGCCACTATCGCCGCTGAGATGCCGAAGACGCCTATCAACAAAGAACACGCAAGGACGATTCGTACCATGTTTCGTTGTGACAGCTTCGGCATCGAAATGTCAATCGCCTGCTTGCTCGTGTCCAAAGGCAATAGACTGACTCCATCAGCCACAGCAACTTGATAGCGGGACAGTGCCTCTGCGAATTCCGCTGCTGTCGCGAATCGATCTTCCGGCCGGCGAGCTATGGCCTTCCAACAGATTTCCTCCAATGCCAGATCGACACCGTTGCGCACTTTGCTTGGACGAACTGGTTCTTCATGAGTTAGCAAATACAACACGCGAGTGACGCTGCCGCTGCGAATGGGACAGCCCGCGAGCAGCTCGTACATAATGACGCCTAGGCTGTAGATATCTGAGGCAGCGCCGACTTTGTCCGCTTCGCATTCAGCTTGTTCGGGTGACATATAGGCTGGTGTCCCGATGAAAGCGCCTGCCAGCGTCAATCGCGAGTCCGTTTCATGAGCCATCCAAGCGAGCCCAAAGTCCATCAGGATTGGCTCACCTTGATTGTCGATAATGACATTGGCTGGTTTCAGGTCTCGATGCACAACTCCCGCGCGATGGGCCGCATCCAACGCCAGGGCTAGCTTGCGAATCCACTGGGCAATCTGACTCGCACTGATCGATGAAACACTCGCATTCGGGGACCCTGATTCCGACGCTTCGCGACTTTCGCGGCTCAGTACCTGCGACAGCGGTACACCATCGATGAACGACATCGTCAAGTAGTGCCGACCGACGTGCTCATCGACATCAATAATCGGGCAGAGATTTCGGTGTTGAACGAGCGTCATCACCCTAGCTTCGCGTCGAAACCGCTCGATGAGTTGTAGTTTCCCGTCGGAATCGAAACGGGGAATTTTCAAGGCGATCTGCCTTCCAAGCCGCATATCCTGGGCAAGATAAACCATACCCATACCGCCCGATCCAAGGGCTCTTTGAATGCAATAACGCCCGAACAGCGTTCCCGATGCCAGCGGTTTTTCATGGATGTCACGGAGCGAAGAATAATCTTCCCGTGGATCGGGTTGGCGGGGCGGGGCAAGTAACATTGAGGTTGCCGTGTCGCCCGCTTTGTCGACTATCGTTTGCGACTCAAAACTCTGTGGTCGCGCCGCTGGATCGACCGTTTTCATCGCGGCATCAAGTATTCTGGGTTCGTTCATAGGTCATCGAAAATGGTTGGTGTTCAAGGTTTCGACTGTCTTATAGAGTTCATGCGCAATCCACGCTTGCTTCCTGCCAAAAAAATCTCAACTTTGTTCGATTTGCAACATTCGGAAGGGAAATTAAGGCTGCGTCGGTGCCGCCAAGCTAAAACTGCACGAATTGTTTTCGCGAGTCACTTCCAAAAAGTCGATGGGATCACAACTACTCAGAACGACATGAATCCAAGCGGTTTTCACATTATTGCCATCGAAAGTGTATGTTCCCTTGGTTTCATTCCAATCCCAGCCAGGCATGTTTACTAATTCCGGCAGACCTGGAAATCCAGCCCCTGAGCCGGTACCCCACTGACAAACCGGATTCCGATTGAGCCACGGCGTCGAGATAAGCCTACGACTGGAATCGTAAGCTTTGAGAGTGAGATGGTTATTCTTATTCAAAGAGGAAATGGTAAAGAAAGTGCCTGCCGGAAGGACACCATCGGCCAGTCCACTAAAATCGTGACTGCAGGCATCTGGCGAATAATAAAAGCCAGCCGGCCTGAGACCTGTTGCCGTAAATGTCCCTTGCCATGCTCGCTTGGCATTCGCTGACCAAGTACCGGTAAAGCCATTTGCAGTTTCAACGTATTTGTAATTTGCGGCCGCTAAAACGTACCCCATCGGTGCAAGAGGCAAATGTTCCCCCGATCCAATTAATGGCGATGGAATGGTTGGCATGAACACAAACGCCACTGCGAGCCCGAGGATTCCAAATAGCAACACACTGGCCAATGCGAATTGCCTCTTGCTTCGTTGAGTCCCTTTCGGCTTGAAAACGATAACCGTGCTTTCCTGCACAGCGGGCGACGGCGCGACTTCGGGAACCAAGCTAGAGTCGTGAATGCCGCAAAGAGCCGCTGCGAAGTCCGCTGCACTAGCGAAACGATCCTCGGGGCGGCGAGCTATCGCTTTCCAGCAAATTTCATCCAGGTCCAGATCGATACCGCCGCGAATTTCACGGGGACGAAGCGGTGTTTCATTCATAAGCTTGTACAAAACGCGGGTCACGTTGCCACTCCGGATCGGACAACCCGCGAGAAGCTCGTACATAATGACACCCAGGCTATAGATATCGGAGGCAGCTCCAACCCTGCCATGCGATTCCTCTGCCTGTTCCGGAGACATGTAGGCAGGCGTGCCGATAATAGCTCCTGCGAGAGTCACTCGCGAGTCGGACTCATGAACCATCCATGCGAGCCCGAAGTCCATCAGGATGGGTTCACCGCTTTGGTCGATGATAATGTTCGATGGCTTGAGGTCGCGATGAACAATCCCAGCTTGGTGGGCCGCATCCAGCGCCATCGCTAACTTGCGAATCCACTCTGCTATCTGTTCCATTGCAAAGGACGAACCACTCTTGATCAACTGTGACAGCGATTTGCCGTCAATGTAAGCCATTGTCAGATAGTGTCGACCATCCTGTTCATCCACATTGATGATTGGGCAAAGGTTACGATGCTGCACCGAGGCCATAATTCTGGCTTCGCTCCGAAATCGCTCGATCAAATGCAATTGCCCGTCCGAATCGAATCGCGGGATTTTCAGAGCAACGTGCCGCTCCATGCGAGTGTCCCGAGCCAAAAACACGACTCCCATCCCTCCAGAACCTAACACACAATCGATGCGATATCGCCCAAACATCATCCCAGGAACCAATCCGGTTTCTTCGATTCCAACTGGTACCGCTGCTCCTATTGACTTGTCAGACGGCGTCCTGAGCAATTGCGGGACGGCTTCAAATTGAGATCGCTCCGCGTCGCTTGGGTAGCCGTTGCCCGCTGTCGACTTCCTTAAAATCGAATGGGTTGGGGTCCGTGCTAACCATTCGTCCCCGAGGTCTGAGCACAAGTCTACAGCCGGTTGGTCAAGGAAATCAGCCGATTCGCTAACGCGATCAAGCAGACGTTGGATTCGTCCGCGCAAGGCCGGATCATTGGCACAGGTCTTGTCGAGGTACTCCCTCCTGGACGTTGTGTCATCAATCTCCAAGGCGGCAATAAACAGGTCCCGTTCTTCCATTTCAAGGATCGCAATGCTTTGTAGATGAATGTATTACATCTCCCGGAAGACTCATGCGTAATCTGTGATCGCATCGCGCCAAAAAAAACGACAAATCCAGCAGCCGCCGAAGCGCTAACTCGGCAACTAATTGTTGTGCGACTAAGACTCTGGCGATAGTTCTTCCAGCAAAAACGAACGAGCGTACGCCCAGAGTCGGCGAGCCGAACGTTCGGGGATTTCCATCATTTCAGCGGCTTCCGTTAACGGTAGGCCCGTGAAATAGCG
>JBBRJI010000362.1:0-6297 GCA_038219625.1 Pirellulales bacterium
CCCTCTCCGGCCTTTCAGGCCGACTCTCCCAGGGGGAGAGTGACTTCACCCTCCCTCCGGGAGGGTCGAGCGAAGCGAGGGGAGGGTATGACGCATTCTGCCGCTCGCCTTGAAAGAACTTTCGTCAAGAATCAAGAAACAAAGGGCTTTTAAAATGACTGGTGTCATCATCGGTTTGGTTGTCATGGGCACAATTGTGCTCTTGTTCTTCTTTTATTTGGTCTCGCTCTACAACAACCTCGTCTCGTTGAAGAATCGTTTCCAAAACGCCTTTGCACAAATCGATGTCCAATTGAAACGACGCTACGACTTGATCCCAAACTTGGTTGAGACCGCCAAGGGATACATGAAACATGAGAAAGAGACGCTTGAAGCGGTAATACGGGCTCGCAACACCGCTTTTTCCGCTGGTCAACAAGCGGCGGCGAACCCGGGCGATCCGACGGCCATGGAAAATCTTTCCACAGCCGAAGTGGCACTGGCTGGATCGCTCAATAAGTTTATCGGCTTAGCCGAAGCGTACCCGGATCTGAAAGCCAATCAGAACATGTTGGCACTTCAAGAAGAGTTGACGAGTACTGAGAACAAAGTCTCCTTTGCTCGCCAATCCTTTAATGACTCCGTAGCCTCCTACAACATCGCCTGCGAGAGTTTCCCTGGCAACTTGGTAGCGGGCTTTGGTCGTTTTTTGCCTGCCAAGATGTTCGAGATCACCGCCCCTGCCGAACGTGAAGCGGTCAAGGTCCAGTTTTAGTCAGGACACAATTCCGTGGATTTCTTCGAGCATCAAGATCGAGCCCGCCGCAACAGCAGGCTCCTGTTTCTTTATTTTGGGGTGACCGTAGTCTTGGTCATTGCGGCGGTTTACTTTGCGTTGATTGCCATCTTGGCCTTGGCGACTCGCGATTCGGAAAATGCGGTCCACGTTCTCGATTGGAATCCGCAACTGTTGGCCGCCGTTGTCGGCGCCGTTGTCATTTTGATTGCAACCGGGAGTATTTATAAAACGTGGATGCTTGGCGACGGTGGCGAACACGTGGCAGTGGCGTTAGGTGGTGTCAAGGTCCCGGCCAATTCCACGGTTCTCGAAGAGCGTATTTTGCTCAACGTCGTGGAGGAGATGGCACTAGCTGCAGGAACGCCGGTACCTCCCGTTTACTTGCTTAAAGACGAATTAGGGATCAATGCTTTCGCGGCTGGCACGACGCCACAAAACGCAGTTGTCGGTATTACGCGTGGGGCAATCCAAACCTTGACACGCGATGAGTTGCAAGGCGTGATCGCGCATGAATTCAGTCACATCCTGAACGGAGACATGCGATTGAATTTGCGATTGATTGGACTGCTTCATGGGATATTAATCGTTGCCTTGCTCGGTTATCTGATCCTTCGGGTATTGACCCATTTGCCCATGCGATCCTCTCGAGATAGCAATGGAAACAAAGGCACGCTTGGACTCGTCGCGGCTCTTTTTATGGTTGGAGGAGCTATGGTCGCGATCGGTTACATTGGAGTTTTTTTCGCGAACATGATCAAAGCCGCCGTTTCGCGTCAGAGAGAATTCCTGGCCGACGCCTCCGCCGTCCAGTTCACTCGCAACCCGAGCGGTATCGCCGACGCGCTCAAGAAGATTGGCGGTTGGTCGAAGCATGCCAAGTTGCAATCGGCGAGAGCGACCGAAGCCAGTCACATGTTTTTTGGCAACGGTGTGGCTACGCTGATTTTTGCGACGCATCCGCCGCTGGAAACGCGAGTCAAACGAATAGACTCTCGATTCGACGGCCATTTTGCAACAACGACGGAAGTTTCACACTCTTTGTCTGAGCTAATCGACCCACGCTCCTTGTCACTGCAGTTGGCTTCCGTTAGTGCCTCACACCAATCGGCGCTTTCTGGTGCCGAACAATTGGAGTCCCATCCGCAAAACGCGGTCGATCAAATCGGAGAACCTACGCTCGAACACATAGAACACGTTCATGGCTTGATCGATCGATTGGATGATCGGATAGCACAAGGCGTTCGGGACCCGCTCGGTGCTGTTGCCGTAGTTTATGCTTTGTTGCTCGCTCCGGAAGGGGATGAGACGAGGCCACGGCAGTGGCTCGAACTTGAGAAATCATGCGACCCGCGTGCTTTGGCAGAGCTGAAACGGGTGTTGCCTAGCGTCGACAAGTTGGCAGTGGAGCAGCGATTGCCAGTCGTCTGTTTGTCGCTGCCCGCCTTGCATCAAATGTCTCCACCGCAGGTCAATGTTTTTCGCTTAACGGTGCGCAAACTGATTGAGGCAGACCGCAAGTGGACTTTGTACGAGTTCGCCGTACAGCGGTTCATCACGAAGCGTTTGGTGCAGCGACTCAGTAACAATCATGCCAAGAAGATACCTCAGCCAAGTTTGAAGGAAGCGACGAAATCATTTCAGGTCGTCTTGTCATCGCTCGCCTATGCGGGTGGAAGTTCCAGCGATCCAAGACAAGCGTTTCGCAAGGGAACGGACGTCGTTGTTTCCCAAATGGCTGCGATGGATTTGCTTCCGCGGGAGAGTTGTGTATTGAGCGAGCTGAATTTGGCATTGGACGGACTCGAACGCGTTTCTCCTAACCTCCAACGCTTGATGCTGGATGCCTTTGCCGAGTGTATTGCAGCGGATAAACACGTAACTCTGAATGAAACAGAATTATTGCGAGTCATTTCGGATGCACTTGGTTGTCCTATGCCACCTATTATTGCAAATGGATTATGAAACCTCCTTCGACTGTGATTCCATTCAAGAGTACGAGCGTGTTCCGATTCGCGGGCCCTGTTAACCGGCGGGACTATTTGCAAGTTGGTATTTCGCTAATGCTAGTGAAATACCTAGTTGAAGCAGCCGCGATCTTCGTGACAACCGGCCTGCGGTATACGCCGATCGATTTCGTGAACCCGCTCTTATCCAGTCGCGAGTATTTTTTCGACGCTTCGTCACCTTGGCTGGGAATGGGTTGGATTCTATGGTCTCTCCCGTTTTTCTGGATTGCAGTCGCGATGAGTATTCGACGGGCATCGGACATTGGTGTATCTCCTTGGTTTGGTTTGGTGATCCTCGTACCGATCGTAAATTGGTTGGGTATGTTGCTGATGTCGTTGATACCCAGCCAAAAACAAGGCTCGCAACACGGGCCAGACTCCGAGCCTGAAAAGTCGGATACGGAGCGGCTTATCGAAGCATTTCGAGCCTTGGAACCGAATTCACTTCCTGTGAATGAGGTGAATGCTTCTGAAGATGGTGCGAGTCGAACGCGATCCACTAAGTTATCGGAATCCGTTGAATTGATGGCGTCATCTTACGATGGGGTGACTTCAGCCGTCCTCGGCATCGGAGGTGGGGCTTTGTACGCGATCAGTATGGTCCTGTTCAGCGTGTACGTTTTATCTAGCTATGGCGCTGCGATGTTCTTTGGAACACCTGTTGTGACAGGAGCAATCGCCGCATATCTGTACAATCGTGGGATCGCGATATCCGTCGGCCAAACGCTAGGGCATGCTTCTTTGACCATTTTTTTCGCGTGTTTGGGCTTTCTTTGCGTTGGCATTGAAGGCGCTATCTGCATAGCGATGGCTCTTCCTATTATGTTGCCGCTCGGACTTTTCGGAGCCTTAATCGGGAGGGCCATAGCTGTTGCGACAGCGAATCCGCATCGCGATGACTGGACCGGGATGGCTGGATGTATGTTGGTGTTGCCATTAATTGCGATCGCTGAACCAACTTGGCAAGCCCCACCCACCTTTGAGATCATGACTTCTGTTGAGATCCAAGCCAAGCCGGAGGAAGTATGGAAACAGGTGATCGAGTTTCCCGACATTACTGCGGAGCAGGAATGGTTTTTCGCACTCGGCATTGCGTCTCCGCAACGAGCCCACATCGTGGGACAAGGCGTGGGCGCAGTTCGTTATTGCGAGTTCACGACTGGAACTTTCGTCGAGCCGATCACCGTGTGGAATCCTCCGTTTCAGCTTGCCTTTGATGTGTCCGAGCAGCCCGATCCGATGGTTGAACTTACGCCTTATCGCCACTTGCATCCGCCGCATCTTGAGCATTCGTTTCGTAGCACGCGAGGGGAGTTTCGACTGATCGACTTAGGGAATAATCGTACGCGACTGGAGGGGCGAACTTGGTACAAGCTTGAAATTTATCCGCTGAGTTATTGGACACTGTGGACCGACTGGATTGTTCATCGAATCCATTTGAGGGTTCTAACTCATATTCAGAAAACGGCTGAATCCACTCGGAGCGACGGATAGCTGACAAGCAGGCGCAAAAGCCATTCTCGTGTGGCACGTCCCTTCGTGTGGCACGTCCCTTCGTGTGGTTCGTGTGGCACGTCCCTTCGTGTGGTTCGTCCCTTCGTGTGGCACGTCCCTGAGGTTACGAAGGGCGTGGGAATCGCTAGGAACATTTGCCACAGTTCCCACGCCCAACGCTAATCGCTCTGAGCGTGCCACACACTCTGCGCGTGCCACACACTCTGCGCGTGCCACACGTTTTGTTTTTGTGGCTGAGCGAGGCCACAGCGCTTTTAGTGTTTCAGCACACGCGACATGATAAATAGCATTTCACGAGCAATTTCCTTACTTTTTTCGTCGTATGCTACGGTTTCTTTTGGAGTGTTATCGGAGACCTTCGGGTCCTCGTAAGGCAATGAAAGCCTGAGTTCGCATCCCTTCACATTCGGACAGGATTGGTCCGCACTGGAACAAGTCATAACCGCCGCGAATTTGTCGTTTGGATTTGTGGGGTCCGAAAGCGTTTTCGAAAAACAGATTAGTGGCGATTCGTCTTTGCCGAAGGCGACCGAATATTTCGGATTCGAAGAATCCTTGTCGGTGGTGGTGATTTCTAAGCCTGCGCGTCGGAGTGCCGCGACCGTCCGAATATTCATGGCTGTGGTTTCCGTACCCCCGGAAAAAGTCTCCAGTCCGTGGATCCCAAAGTGCGTCGCACCTATTTGAGCCCAAAGTTGTGCTAAGTGGCTTCTTCTGGAATTGTGCGTACAAACAAACAACAGCTTGGCCGGTCTCTTCTCTGCTTGGCAAGACGCGATGTACTCGGATATCTTGAGAAGTTCAGAGCGTCGTTCGTCTGCGATTTGATCGATTTCAGCTAGACGCGCTTGGACGTAGCTTTCGACTTTAGTGCTAAGTCCGGCGTTGGTTGGTGCGATAGCCATAACAATAAATACGGTTAGAGTCGAAAACAGAAACGAATTAGTCATCGGGCTGGTGATCGTGGTGAGTTAGTGTGAATTATCGATTTGAGGCCAACCTATTTATAGCTAGAAACAACGGGGCGTCCATCGATCAAGAGTGAATTGCAGGTTAACTTCATTCGTGTTAGACCTATTGGCTTGTGCTCTCCCCTTCGTCAACGCACACCACACCGCACTACAGATCGCGAGCAAAGACCAAGCCGTGCTCAACGGAACGAAAGCCTAACCGCTGCAGCAGAGTGATCGAATGCTGTTGGTCTGCCGATGCGAAGGTCCGAACGGCTCGTCTTTTCTCCTGTTGCAATTGCCTCAGTGATTCGGCCATTAAATAGACGAACCGCTCGCGTGCTTCGTCCGCTTGTGGGACATTTGGTAACCACAATCGGACAACACTCGAATCGACACCGATGATGGTCGGGTCGGGAAACCAAAACATGATTTCGCTTTCCACTTTGGGAGGCGAACGCAGAACGAGATTGAATCGAATCTGCTCGCAGTGTCCAAGAACTGTGCTAAGCCACCATTCATGCGTGTCTTCGTCGAGAAGCCTGCCGACTGTACAGGTTCTGCGGATGCCAATTTGAGTGCGATCCATCGGGGGGCGAAAAGAGGATAGTTCCAACTCCCAGCACTCCGTTGGACGGGTTGGGATAAAACCAGCTTCGGACAACCATCTTTGGGTTCGATTGTCTTTTGCGACCACCCCCATTAGATTGTCCCCTTCGCCGACACCCAAATAGAATGCGTTCCAAGCCGTCGACCCCAGAGCCGTACACGTCTTCGCGTCCTGCTTTCGCAATTGACTCAGCGCATGGACCAATAATACTTTGGCAATCTCGTCCTCATCTGCACTGGGGGTTATGCAGATTTTATGAACGATGGCCTTAGAAACGCTCTTATCGCTCCCGTCGGCATTGCTAGCGAAACCAAAGTGAATGAAGCCAACGGGAACACTCTCTTGGTTGGTCGCAAGCATTAAACCTTGGCTTTTGAAGAACGGCTTGCTGAGAATGCACTGGTCCCAGACGCTTACCGGACAAGCGCTTTTGGAGTT
>JBBRJI010000363.1:0-6290 GCA_038219625.1 Pirellulales bacterium
CATGCCACTAGCTGTTTCTTCGAGGATGACGGACATCTATATCAAGTCCCGCTTTCGAGTTTGAAACAAAAAAGCTGTCGCGAGAGCCACGGTGATGATCAGCAGTTCCACACCAATAATCTGCAAAACAATCGTGGGCCAGGATAGAACGTCGCTTTTCACGACCTCCGCTACCTCTGCGTTTGCAAACAACTGCATCAAGAAAACATTCATGCACACGTTGCACCCGACCATCACGCAGATCGTCCAACCAACCGATTCGGAAACCACGGCCGTTACCAATTGCAGCATGAAGGCGCACAGCATGAAGAAAAAGATGGCTGGAAGAACCACCACGTTTCCCTGCTTGCCCATCACAAAAGTAGCAATGATCAAACACGTGAACATTGCAGTCCACGGAATTAGGTAGGTTGTCAGGACGACGGAGATCTTGCCGATCGAATAGTCGAGCAAACTGATCGGCAAGCTCATCACAAACAGCCTTGTCTGATCGGTCGTCTCTGCGAGCATAAGTGTGCCGATCAAGTGAATTCCGGCTGCGATGGCTACGGTTATCACAAGGATGAAACCGACAAACGCAAGTGTCGCGTTGGGGGTGCAGGCAAGAGCCGAGGCGGCCAAGCCTCCTACGAGGTAGGCGAACAAATGACGACGGCTGAGAAACAGATCTTTTAAGAATAAAATTCGAATGGCCTTTAGATTCATGACGGACTCTCCTCTCGCCCACGCATAACGGAACTGACAAAAATTTCTTCGAGTGTCATCGCCTCAACTGCTTCGATATCCACTCCCTCTTCGTACAACTGCACTAGCACTTGATCGCAGAATTGGCTGAATGACAGCACGTGCAGATTTCGATGACATGCCTCAAGCCTTAACCCCTCAATCTCAGGGGCTTTCCATGCCTCAGGTGCATGCAGTTTGATTCGTTTCCATTTCTCGAGGAATTCATCCCGGTTGCTCGATGCAATCACTCGGCCTCGATCAATGAACGTAATGGAGTCGCTGATTTGTTCCACGTCCTGAGTATTGTGAGACGAATAGAGTATCGTCCGACGATCGTCCTCAACGACGCGCATCAGTTCCGTTAGGATTTCCTGCTTGGCAACGGGATCAAGGCCGTTGGTTGGTTCGTCGAGAATGAGTAGCTTGGGCCGTCGAGCGAGGATCAACAACAACATGGCCTTGACACGCTGTCCATGCGACAGCCCTTTGACGCTTTGCTGGGAAATCAAACCAAAACGATCTAGGAGTTGAGTCGCATAAGCATCGTCCCACGCGGGATAGAGCGAGCGAACAAACTGGATGTGCCAGCCAATCGATTCAGGCTTGTAGAGCCGCATGTCATCGGAATAGTATCCGATATCCTGTTTCGCGGCAGCTTCGCAGGACGAGATCGACTTGCCAAGTGCGGTAACCGTTCCCGAATCGGGTTGGACCAAACCCATCAAGATTCGCATGGTCGTTGATTTACCCGCCCCGTTTGGACCGATTAAGCCTGCAACCGTACCGCGCTGCACCGAGAAATGAATATTTCTAAGCTTAAAGTGCTTGTAGGATTTGTTCACATCGATCATCGACGCGGCGAGTTCCGTTCCTGTCGTACTATCAAGTTCAGTTGTCATTTGCCACCCTTTTGAGATTGTTCATAGACTTCGGCGATTCGCCTTTGCATTTCGGTTTTGGACTTCCCCAGCAACAAACCTAAGCTTACGGCTTGCTTCAAGTGGTCGCGCAATTCGCTTTCTTGAATCGAAGCTTGCAAGCCGGGCCGATCCGCCACGACCGACCCTTTGCCCTGCCGCGTAGCAATCACTCCGTCCCGCTCAAGCTCCAGATAGGCACGCTTGATCGTGATGACGCTGATCTTGAGACCAGCCGCCAACTCGCGAATGGACGGGAGTTCGGTGCCAGGAGGCAAATCGCCTACTGCCACGCGCCGCTTGACCTGCTCGATCACTTGCAGGTACAGCGGGCGGGGATCGCCGAGTGAAATCGCAATCCAACTGTGCATTGTCATATACACAGTATATACACTATGCATTCGCAAGGAAAGTGTAAATCTTGGCGATTTTTCGACACTTCTCGCGGAACGCCACGATCGAATGATTCAATATCGTACTGATACTCAGTGAAACGGTACTCGTACTCGATCGGGAGCGATAAGGATCAGTACGCACGATCTTCTTCCGGTGGTGTCGCTCCGCTCAACCACCGGCTACTGTCTGATATCCCTAGAGGTATGGTAAATATCCCCCGAGTAAAACTAGTGGGCATTTCACCTCCCCTTTGTGATGGGGCATTTCTCGGTTGCGGCACTAGGACGCATCGAATGGAATCCGCTGTTGATTCATTGTGAGTTTCAAATCAGAAAAACTCACGTTTCCCAAAAGTGCGTCCGCCAGCTTGTAGCCATACCATTTGCGATAACCTAGATAACTCGTGGTCAATCGCGGATTGACTTCAATAACGATGAGGTTCTTCGAATCAACCGATTCATCCGGAACAAGAAAATCGATCCCAATCCAGCTCGCTGCTCCCGATGGAAGAGCTTCGCGAACTTGGCTTGCTAAGTTCTCCAGTTGTTCGACGGAGACACCTTTTAGGGGACCTGATCCACCTAAATAAGAAACTTCTGCATACCCAATTTGTTTTGAGGAATGGTCCAATGTGATGTGTTGGTCGACGGCACCGAGGAGTTGCCATTCGTCACCAGCGAGGAGTGCCATGCTCGCAGGTCGGCCAATGAGCCAAGGCTGTATGATCCATTCATCTCTCAAGAGATTCTGCGGAGCATAATTTTGCAGCCAATCGGTGAGTTTTCCTCGGTTTGCGAAAACTTTCATGTCGACACAACCTGCTCCGTCACGACGTTTGAGTGTTACGGCTGATGCAGGCTTGCTTTCGTCAAGCTGATCTATTGACGTTAGGTAGCTAGAAAGCGATTGCGTCGCAGGATGCGGAACTTGCGACTTCTTGAAAAGACTCGCCGTCGAAAGTTTGTCGCTCGTGGCATGAAGAAATGTTTTAGATGAAGCGACTACGATGGCGCCCGATCGGCGGAGCTTAGCGACGATATTTTCCAGATGCTGATGTATTTCAGGCGCGATCACAATGGTTTGATCGCATTGCGACGCAACCTCGATCCATCGATTCATCCATGAGTGTTCGTCGTCGTCGTGATCAATTTGGCGGACGTTTAATGTCGCCTTTCGCTCCGCGAAAGTAGCGCTCTGCGCATCTTTCGCGGAGCGAAAGGCGACATTGGGATGAGTCGTCGTCCCGTCGCAAGTGTGCACCTCGTGTCCGCACAATGCGAGGTCGATGGCTAATGCAGTCAGCATCGCTAGCCCTTCGTTGAACATAGACGTCGAGTTGACGTCTTTTTGCAGTCCACCGCCGCTTAGATACTCCAGAACTGCAACCTTCACTCGTCCCGTCGCAGATCCAGGTTGGACTTGGCAAACGTATTTGCGTACCAGAGGCGCCATTGGACTTGGTCGTACTGGTAGTTCGCCCCATCGGCCAAACCAACGAGTGCACTAAGGACTGTCTGATGTTTGTAGAGGCCTTCTTCTTTGTTGACTTTTGGGCCGCCCATGGAGATACCGCCATCCGAATTAAGAGTGTTGGGACTTGGCGTCACGGTTGTTCGGGTTACCTTCGTAAGAAGCCTATCGATCAAAACTGGGATCGCTCGCTGGTCTGCGAAAGCTTGTAGGTTACTGCCTGCTCGATCCACCGCTGGGGGCTTAGACTTTTCGTTTCTAATAACGCTCCAAAACTGTTGGAACGCGTACTCTCGGCTCCACTCGTTTCTCGCCAACAACTCTAAGGCTTGACTGACCAGTTCGGAGTTCTGTGAGTTCATGGCTATGTCAACGAATACTGGGCTGGCTGAGTTGCCAGGCATTGCGGCCAAAATCTCCATGAACTTGTCCGTCCGGCCAGAAGCGGTGTCCTTTTTTAGCAAATCAGAAATATGCTTGATCGCCAATTTATGGTCCAAATTGTAGGCTTCGTAAAATGCCGGCCCGTTACTTAGCGTATTAAAGAACTCAGCAGCTTTTGCCCCCTTGGGACTTCGATCGCCGAGGGATTTTAGATTTTGGTCTATTAGACTTCTGACCTTGGCGGCATCCTTGTCCTGTTTGGAATCACTATCCGTTATGGCTTTGGATTGTGGCGTGTCCCATTTGTTGGAGCCCAAGGACACCATGCCCTTTCTCTTGAACAAAACATCCCGCGGCTCCCATTCTCCGGTCAATTTATTTTGGGCATGTTCGCCAAGCGCTTTCCAGTTCTCATCGCTCGGGTCGAGTTCAACTACGCGTTCTCGGTGCGCATAAGAAAGTGCTTTCTGATCACGGTTGAAGTCCAAGCTGATGGCTCGATGGAGCTCAACGCTGTCTTCTTTGCCGGCAACCGATTTATACACTTGCTGAACGTCGGCAGGTATCAACGCGGTGGACTTGATTTTGCCGCTTGAGATCTCAATTTCCACTCCATCGTTGGTAAGGATCTTAAGAATGGGGCTGGACCGCTCGTTCAGAAGCTTGCCAGTGATAAAACCTCCGCCCCGGATCTCAAATTGATCTGCCTTCAAGGTGCCAGTGTTCGCGACTCGGCAAAGCGAAACGAGAAAAACGAGTAAGAGTACCTTGCATTTCATGACTTGCATTCCTGCTGGCTTGTTCGGCTTTATTATTGTCACATTGATTTTATCGCTTGGTTAGAGCAAATGCGAACCTATTTCTTGATTTTCATGGCGGCTTGAACGATTGGTAAGAAAGTTTCCGCCTTTAGCGACGCTCCTCCGACCAATGCACCATCAATGTTCGGCTGGCTCAGTAGTTCGTTGGCGTTGTCGGCTTTGACACTTCCGCCGTATTGAATCACAACCGAATTTGCGACCGTTGCGTCAAACATGGTCAGTAGCAACTGCCGGATATCCGCATGGACTTCTTCGGCTTGACCAGGGGAGGCTGTTTTGCCTGTTCCAATGGCCCAAACAGGTTCGTACGCAAGAACTGTCTTACGCATCTGCTCGCCGGACAAGCCAGCTAGGGATTGAGTGCATTGGCCACGAACGATGGATTGGGTTGATCCCGCCTCGCGTTGTGCTAGCGTTTCCCCTACACAGACTATTGGGGTTAAGCCTGATTTCAGAACTGCGTGCAGCTTAGTATTCACGTCCAAGTCCGATTCGCCGAAAATCGCCCGACGCTCGCTGTGCCCAAGAATAATATAGTTGCAACCCAAATCCTTGAGCATGGCACAGCTAACTTCACCGGTAAAAGCACCTTCGCCCGCATGGTAAACGTTTTGCGCACCGAGATGGATTCGGCTGCCCCGCAAAGCTGCTCCCACGTCATGCAAGTAAACATTGGGCGGACAAACGGCGACATCCACATTCCCAGTGCTGTGCAACTGATCCATGAGTTGGTGAACCAAAGCTACCGAAGAGTCACGTAACAGGTTCATCTTCCAATTGCCAGCAATTAAGAACTTTCTCACGAGATACGACTTTCCAAGGGGAACGAGTTTTGGGATGGATCAGAACAAAAGGATGTTCGAATTGCTGGAATTGTCAACCGGCAGGCTGCATTGCCCTGGATTTGTGACTAGGCCATTTGCTAATGTCCGGCAGAATCTGCCACACAGACTGTTCAACTGGGGTTCCCGTTCCTCTTGGTTTATCCAGGCAG
Organism: Pirellulales bacterium; assembly: GCA_038219625.1. Lineage (GTDB taxonomy): Bacteria > Planctomycetota > Planctomycetia > Pirellulales > Pirellulaceae > JBKCUI01. Next base: position 5,709 of record JBBRJI010000363.1, read on the forward strand.
ACGTCAAGACTCAACCTGCAAAAGAGACAATTTGACGATGCGAAAAATTGCCGTTCTCAATCAAAAAGGTGGTGTCGGCAAGACAACCACAGCCGTAAACCTCGCCGCTGGCCTTGCGCAGTGCGGCCAGAAAGTCTGCGTTCTGGACCTGGACCCGCAAGCGCACGCGTCCTTGCATTTCGGGCTAACGCTGAACGACAATGAAATCAGTATCTATGACATCCTTTGTGGGGATGCACTGCTGGAACATGTGCGAAGATGGGTTTTGCCGAATCTCGCCATTGTGCCAGCCAGTCTTGATCTAGCTGCTGCCGAAATGGAACTGGCTGGCGAAGTTGGGCGCGAGGTCATCCTGAAAGACAAAATCGAAATGGATCACTCGGATTTTGATTTCATGATTTTGGATTGCCCACCATCGCTGGGGGTGCTCACACTCAACGCATTGACAGCCGTTGACGAAGTCTTTTTGCCACTGCAACCGCACTTTTTAGCATTGCACGGGTTGAGCAAGTTGCTCAAGACGATCGAGCTAGTGGCCAAGCGGCTGAATCCAAGCCTTAAGCTGGAAGGTATCGTCCTTTG
>JBBRJI010000364.1:0-6283 GCA_038219625.1 Pirellulales bacterium
GTTGTACTGCTCGGTCGGATCCTTAATCAAATCAAACATCTCATAAGCGTCTTGTTTCCAGTAATGGATCAGCTTATGTGTCGCGGTACGTACGCCGTAGTGTGCGACCGTGTTGTGATGACCAGGGTCGTGATAATATCGATAGTATACGGAGTTTCGCCAGTCAGCGGGCGACTCACCGCGAAGCAAAGGTGCAATCGAACGGCCCTGCATCGAGCTAGGGATTTGCAATCCAGCTAAATCAAGAAATGTGGGTGCGAGGTCGATGTTGGAAACGAATTGCGTTGGGACACTTCCTGCTTTGATACCAGGGCCGCGTGCGAGCAATGGAACTTTAAGGCCCGGCTCATACATAAACCGTTTGTCGTAGAGTCCCAAGTCACCGAGATACCAGCCGTTGTCAGCCGAGTAGATGACAATCGTGTTCTTTGCTAAGTTCGTCTGGTCGAGGTAGTCGAGCATTTTGCCAACACCGTCATCAACCCCTTGCACGCAGGCGAGGTAGTCTTGCATGTAACGTTGATACTTCCGCTTCACCAGTTCCTTGCCAATAAGCAGTTTGCCATCTACCGACAACTCCATCGGTTTCTCGTTGAACCACTTATTGAGCGCGGGACCCTTCAGGTCGGTCGGCGGTACGAGCTTGAGATCTCGACGAGTGAGATCGTGGGCAACAGTTTGTTCGTTGATCGGCAAAGCAGTTGGGCGAGTGGCGTAATCATCCCAAAGCGTGTCCGGCTCGGGGATAACCTGATCCTTGAATCGAGCCTTATTTCTTTCGTCAGGCTCCCACGCGCGGTGTGGGGCTTTTTGATGCAGCATTAGAAAGAACGGTTTGTCTTTCGGTCGAGTCTTGAGAAACTCAATCCCCAGGTCCGTCGTGATATCCGTGCAGTGGCCCTCGATCGTAAGCTTGCGACCGGGGACCAAAAAAGTAGGATTCCAGTAGTTTCCTTGTCCCGGTAGCACGATCCAACGATTGAAACCGGTGGGGTCGGAACCAAGGTGCCACTTCCCAATCATGCCCGTGTGATAACCGCCAGACTGCAGTCGTTTGGCAACATGGTCTTGGGCGCCGTCAAAACGATTGAAAACCGGCACGCCATTGAGGTGCGAATACTGTCCAGTCAAGAGAGTCGCGCGGCTTGGGGTGCAGATCGAGTTCGTAACGAACGAGTTTGCAAAGCGTGCACCCTCTTTCGCAAGTCGATCGATGTTCGGCGTTTGGTTCACCTTCGAACCGTACGCAGAGATTGCATGCTGTGCGTGATCGTCGGAGAAAACAAACAGGATGTTAGGTTGTTCTGCTCGGAGGCGGGACGATGCCAAAGTCACAAGCAGACATACGGAGACTGACAGGAAGCGTTTCATGGAAATTCGATGAGTTTGGGGTTCGTGGATGGCGATTAATTAATTGTTATAGCAATTCTGTAGGGTTGTCGGGTTGTCGGGCGAGGCTCCTGACGGGCCGGCGCCGCATTGGTTCGGCAGGAGCCTCTCCCGCCTCTCCCGCCTCACCCTTGGATTCACAGCGTAAAATCAGTTGCTACAGCTCCATCACACATTAGGTTCCTTTTTGAAAATGCAATTCGAACAAAATCCATTTCCAAAGCTATTCTTGATGCGGCGCGGTGCCACGGACTGAAGTGCAACCACCGGAGTAGCGACTAACGCTAGGCACTAGTTGCCCAAGAGCCGACGGCTTATTTTTTCCTGAGTTCACGGCATTGTGGTCGCTCGACTAGCGAAAAAATAATCACTTCTTCTCCAGTCACCGTACTGATGTCGTGATGCAAACTGAGGGACGTCACACCTGTGATGTCGCGCACCAATTCTTCCAGCGCGGGCCTTGCAATTTCGATGAGTTGCGATCGAACTTGCTTAAGGAGATCTCGTCCTTTGTCCACAGGCATCGTCTTAACAAGGTGTTGTTCCGCAGCGGTTAAAACGCCCTGAAGACGGACGACCAGAAGATCCTCAATCAGGTGCGCGTGAATGTCCTTTGGCCCTCTTCCCATGTACTCGTATTCAAACCGGGAAATGCATTGGCAGATGGAAGCTTCCATCTCGCCTTGTGTTTTCAAAAGTTCGCTAATCGATTCGTCCTTCCTGAATGGCACTCCAAAACCCTCGTAATGAATTCAGATAGTAACCTTTTTAGTGTAGACGGACAATCTGGAGGGGGGAATCGATGCGAAGTGATACGAAAAAGTCAAGAAAGGCGGGGCATGCAGGAAAGCACCGAATGGCAAAACCTTCGTGCGTGACGTAACAATTCCAGGTTGCAACACTAGCCCACCATTATTTCGCTTGAGGTGGGCTCTCCACGTCACGATCCCGCACCGGGCCACGATCCATGAAAACTCGATTATCTGATTTGTTGGGCATCTTTTTCACGGACGTCGCGATCATCAAGGCAGTTGCCGAAGCAACGATGAGGACCACCCCGATGATGCTACCATAGATGAGGTAATGGAATCGGCGCCTAGAACTCGGACTTTGCGGAGTCTCGTATGGATTGACTTGTTTCAATTCGTTCATTGTTGTCTCCCTCAAACATTTTTTGAAACATGGATTGCTACATGTCAACCGAACAAAAACAACTCCTTGCTTGCTTTTGGACAGTTACCAAGACATGTATTCTATCCTTTATCGCCCTGGTTGGGGGCCTCATCGTTTTGACTTCATTTGCCTATTTTCCGCCGCAATTTGACTTTGGGTTTTTGATCGGCCGTCAATCGTACTTTTACTCTTGGTACGCCGTCGCGTTCTATACGCACGTCATTTCGTCACCCATTGTTTTGTTCCTTGGCCTTGCCCAATCCATCGCTTGGCTGCGGAATCGTAGCCGCCGCGTTCACCGGATGATTGGTTACGGCTACACCATTGCGGTTCTATTGTTCGCGGTACCCAGCGGATTGGCTATGTCTGTCAAAGCAAACGGTGGGGTTTCTGCCGCCACAGCATTCGCATTACTTGCTATTTGGACCAGCGTCGCAACTTGGCAAGGATTTAGATGGGCAAGACGCGGTGACTTCGTCAAACATCAGCAATGGATGACTCGGAGCTACTTGCTAATCTGCTCTGCGGTGCTGCTGCGATTTTTCGCAGCCGTAGCCGCTCGGTTCGAACTTGACTTCGTGACTTATAGCGCGATGGCGTGGCTCTCATGGCTGCCATCGCTCTTGATCTATGAAGCTATCCTAAGATGGAAGCGATTGTTCAATCAGTCGCTTCCAAGCGGACTTTAGCGATACCATCTGATCGGCGCTCCATTGCTGGCCGATTTGGCTCACCAAATACAGCACTCCAATACCGGCGACGGCGAGGATACCTGCAGGTTTCATCACCACTGACCGCGAGTCGCGGAGCGACGTCGCCTACGGCACTGCAATCTCAACCAGCTTCGGAACCTGCTGACGGATATCCCGAGCTCGGTTTGCGGTAATCGCAAGTTGCTCCATGGACTCATCGACCAACTGGTATCGGACATCCCGTTGCCGGGCCATGAAACCATGTTCTTCGATGGCACTTCGGATCTGGTCTAGGGTCAAAAAGTGCACGGTACCCGCCTCGGCGACTACGTTTTCTTCTAACATGAGTGAACCCATGTCGTTGGCTCCAAACGCGAGTGCCAACTGGCCAATCTTCAGTCCTTGCGTAACCCAACTGCTTTGAATGTTTGGAATGTTATCTAAGTAGAGTCGAGCAACCGCCTGCGTTTTAAGATACTCGAAAGAGCCCGTCGGCGGTATCTTTGCAAGTTCCGTGTTATCAGGTTGAAAAGTCCAGCAGATAAAGGCGGTGAACCCATGCGTCTCATCTTGCAATTGTCGCACGCGCTCAAGGTGCTCGACCCGTTCTGCCAAAGTCTCCACATGTCCAAACATCATCGTGGCGGTGCTGACGCCACCTAGTTCGTGCCAAACTCGCATGACGTTCAACCAGTCGTCCGTCATAACTTTTCCTCGAGTTATTTCACTTCGAACGCGGTCCACCAAAATCTCCGCTCCACCGCCTGGGATGCTTCCTAGTCCTGCCGCTTTGAGGCGTTCCAAAATCGTTCGAATCGGCAGCTTGTTCACCTTGGTGAAATGATGCAGTTCGGGTGGACTGAAACCGTGAATGTTGATGCCTGGAAATTCTCGTTTGATGTCCTGCAAAAGCTCCTCGTACCATTCCAGGAGTAACGTGGGATGCAATCCACCTTGCATAAGGATTTGATTGCCACCAAGTTCAGCCGTTTCTCGAACTTTATCCAGCAACTCAGCTCTCGGAAGTACGTACCCTTCACCACTTTTAGGCGACCGGTAAAACGCACAAAAGTCACAAACGGCTGTGCAAATGTTGGTGTAGTTGATGTTGCGGTCGATGTTGTACGTGCGATACGACTCAGGATGGTGTCGTTGAGTGATTTGGTTAGCGGCGGAACCAATCGCAGCCAAGTCCCGACTTTCGAGCAGGACCAGCGCATCCTCTGGTGACAGTCGTTTGCCATCCAAGACGCTCTTTAAAATGAAGGAAACGGTTTGATTGGCCATTACCATAATCGGTGCCCTATTTGCTCAATTGGAAAGTAGGCTCAGCGCGTCACAACGACGGCGGAACTCCTGAAGTCCTGCCCGCTCGTCTGCTCGCAAAAAGAACCGAATGTAGTGGGTGAGGTAGTCTTCGCATTGTTCTACCGACAATTGATATTTTTTGGCGGCCAAACATGCGATGTCGCGAACGTGGCTCAATCCCTGGTCGCGCGTACGTTCCAGTGTTAACTTCCATTCTTCTTGAGCGAAGCTACTATTTCTAGCGACCCACATCGCGAAGACAAAAGGCAAACCCGTCTCTTCAAACCATGCTTGCCCCAAATCCCAATCGCTTTGAAACGCAGGCTGAAATGACTCTGGGTGCATAGCACGATCGCCAATGACCAAAACCGCGTCAGCGGGGACGCTAATCGGGTCGTCCGTCATCTTCAATGGAATGGTATTCGGAACGAAGCCAAAGCGTTGATGAAAAAGAACTTTGCACAGGGCTGCACTTGTCCGCGAACCCTCATCCAAAGCAAGAGTCTTAACCTGGGACGGCTCACAACGAAAGAAAACTCGAACAGACCAAACTGGACCTCGGCAAGCGATGACCGCATCCGAGACGATTTCAAACTCGGGATGTTGGAAATATTCAACGACCGGAATGAGTCCAATGTCAATTTTACCGGATGCGAGTTCCGTGGCTAGCTGGCTGGGCAGAGCCAAGCTCAGTCGGTCGCGCTCCCCCAACGCTGTTTCCAAACCGAAAATGAGAGGTTTCGTGTTGAGATAAGACACCGCACCGATGCGGACTGGTTGACGTTTCCCTACCGCGGAATCACCCTGTGTTCGGTCGAGCGGACTTGCGGAAATGGGGTGCATATGGATTTGAGTCATGAAATAGTTCCTGCCAATACGCAGTAACCGCACTGTAAGCTAACTCTTAACGCCTTGTCAAAAAGTGGTTTATGCCTTCCACAAGCAACCTGCCCAGGACCAGCCGACGCCAAATCCGACAAGGACATTTTGGCTTCCGGAGACAAGTTTGCCTTCATGGCGGAGATCTTGAATGAGAATCGGCAAAGTGCTCGAAACCGTGTTGCCGCGATCGTGCAAACGGATGGGCAATTTTTCGTCGTTTGCGTTTAGGGCAGTTTGCAAGTGCTCAAGCATTTTGCGAGTCGCTTGATGCATCAAGAAGTGACTGACATCCGATAGCTGCAAGTTGGCTTTCCCAACCATATCGCGAACCAATTGTGGAATGGCACCGATGGTGAAACTCATCAGACTCGGACCATCCATATAGAGTCGGCTTGACCAGCGTTTGCGATGTCGCGGCGTGATCGCGTCCTCTTTGCAACGCGAACCACCGTCACCCACCATGAGCGTATCCGCTCCGCTTCCGTCGGTGCCAAATTCGAATCGCGAAAATGCAGGTTCATCGCAGGCCTCAATGAGCGTGGCGGCTGCTCCGTCACTGAAAATCGTCCGCAAAGATCGATCGTCCTGGCTGATGTACTTGGAGTAGGTTTCCGCAGTCTCCAATAGTTTTCTTTTGCATTGCCCGCTGGCCATCAACCCTTGTGCTAGCGACAATCCGTACACGAATCCCGAGCAGCCCAAATTGAAGTCAAGGGCACCGCAATGTGTACTCAAACCCAGTCGGTCTTGAACCAAACAGGCGGTTGTCGGCAACGGGTAGTCCGGTGTCTGCGTGCAAAGTAGCAAGAAATCGATGCTCTTGGGATCAATGTTCTGTT
>JBBRJI010000365.1:0-6279 GCA_038219625.1 Pirellulales bacterium
TTGTGGCTACACCCATGACGTTACCGCCATCAGCGTACAACTCGAGGCCAAAGTGATTGGCTAAATCCTCTTTGTAGGACTCTCTCATTCCCAACTCCAATCCGGTTTATCCCGGCGCTTTCTCGTGTCCCCATGTTTTCCTCCCCATGTTTTCCCCCTAATTGATTCCCCCGGTTACTCGGTTACTCCTTCGTGTCCTCGGTTACTCCACCGTTGTCGGATAAAGTTCCCGGTGGATTCGTCGGCATAGTCGAGGAACGCACCGCAGCCTCAAGATAACTAAGGAATCTTGATGCAGGATTTGCAAATCCCGTAAGTGTTCCCATCGATTGGGAACCACCCAGGTGTATGGCGACTACATCGCCTTTCTTATTTAGGATTGGTGCCCCAACGGTTCCCTGATGTGTAAGCTTGTTGTTTTCGAATTCGTAAACAATATTTCCGTGTTCATCCTCGCCCGTAACGGTTGCAGCATGTTGTCTTTGGCTTGGAGGAGCTCCGGCATACATCGCGGCAGACAACCATACAGAATCTCCCTTGGCGGGATGATCGGCGGATAGTCTAAGTTTGCTTGCACGTGTTTTATTCGGCATCGATATTGCGACGATGTCGCCAGCCAACGATGTTTGATCAAAAGGACTCGATTCCAATACGCCTATAAAACCGCTTGCCGACAGCACTCCGTCGAAAGAACCAAATGCATCACCCAAAGTGATACTCTTGAAGATTTCCGAAAGTTCTGCGGGAGCCGCTTGACGAGTTAGACCTGACGCAGGACCTAGAATACTCAGTGCGGTCAGAACAAACGTGCGATCGTCTCCGTCTATTTCAGCGCCGAACGCCGTTCCGACCGAAGAACCAGCATCAACGTTTCCGAGCGTAGTTTGAAAGAATGGCCTGAGAATGGAACGTTCTGGAATAAGTGGTGCGCCCGGTAGATTGGGTGATGGCGGTGGATCTCGCATCACCTCCAATTCAGTCTTTTGGCAGCCTGTAGAGAAAAAGATTACTGCGAATGCAAGATGAATTAACAACAAGGAAGCTTTCATATTTGCCCACTGACCGTTTTGGCTAAACTCGAATTTGAATTGACATTCCAACGAGAACGCCGCGTAATTAATTTTGCGCGGCGTTCCTGATTTTCAGCTGTGCCTCAGTGGTCTCAGCCATGCTGTTCACCGACACATTTAATAGTGCTCGAACTACAAGGCCGATTCGCCCTGGCTGACTTCTTTTTCCATCTTCGCTGACTCGGCCGCTTTCTCCGCTTGGCTGGCTTCAGGCTTCTCGCTGCCGCAACCGACAACACAGCCAATCCATAGCAAACCTGCGAATGCCAATAATCGCCACAACATTATAATTGATCTCCGCTGATTACTTGACCGTCATCTGTTACGCATAGCAGTCGCCATACATTCGCATCCACGTTGAATGCAAAGAATCGCACCGAACCATCTACGGCTGCTGCATTCAATCCTCCCGGGTGAGCCGAACCGAAATAGCGATTCCAGTTTGGTCCATTAGGGGTACCAGGTCCAACCCAATGTGTTTGCGAATCCGATCGTGGAGGGAAATGCCAACGGACCACGCACTCATCCCAACCCGCGTTGTTCCAACGCTCGTTGTCTCCGCCATCGCGGCCATGTTGTGAAGCATGAAGCGATTTTTCTGCAAACATAATGGAACTTGAAGTCCCATCCGTTATGTCTCCAAGTCTACGCTTGCGGCCAGAACCCGACCAAATGATCGCTCCACTCATACCCGGTGTGAGTCCGCCATTCAATGCTGTACGAGTGGATTGAGACGGAGCGCCCAGAGGAGCGGTAGGAATAAAATTGATGGTGGAATCCGGTCGACCAGAAAAGAAACCAGCGCATCCAGCGTAGTCTGTTCGTCCGCTCAACAGCGTCGTTCCATAAGTCGTTGGACCACGTCGACTTGGGCAGTAGTACGCAGGAACCAGCGAGGCGGCGACCTCGTTCTCTCCAGTGACATTTGCAACTGGACCGCTACTTGCAGCGCCGGTCCAAATTGGTTTTACATCCAAGCCGAGGTTCCAAATGGAGTTTTGCTCCATAAAGGGAAGTATTTTGTACTGGGCGCTCCAACCATCGCGATTGGCTGCACGACAGCACGTGGTGCCAGTAGTATAGGAATAACCATTGGGATTCGGCGTCACGCCATTGGTCTGAACAGCCCTGGGGTGGCCATCGAAAGGCCCCTGGGGTAAAAACTTGTACGCACTCTCAAAATTGAGTGATGCCAATCCAATCTGTTTCAGATTGTTGGAGCATTGCATGCGCCGCGCTGCTTCGCGGGCGGCTTGCACGGCCGGCAGTAGAAGTCCGACCAAAATACCAATGATCGCAATGACCACCAGCAGTTCCACGAGAGTGAAACCAATTCTCGCCTGCTTTCTTTTCATAGCCAAATTCCCCTTCTTCCAAGTACTGAACGATGTGCCGCACAAAATCGGTCACGTCAAAGAATACGAAAGGATTAAACCCAACAATCATGTAGATCTAATGTCTTCCACAACAAGATCGTGTGAAGCTAGCTTTGCGATGCCGTGCTAGCTCTTCGTGTGTTTTTCACCTGAACCACAAGACTACGTTTCTTTAACGTATTCCGGTACGCTGTAGACACCGTACATGGTGAATTCATGCCCCCTCACCTCGTTGAAGGTATCGTGTGTTCTGGAAATAACCTCACAATTTGTCTCGTGCTCGCGAACCGAACACGGTGACACGTTGTAGAATTCTGCCATGGGAGCGTTGCTTAGATTCGCGCTCGGTAGAACTTGCGATGCGTTTTCAGACTGCGAGCCTTCGCAACACTCTTTGCGGTTCCGGCTACGTTCATAAACGCTCTTCCGAAATCCTACCATCGCTGACCAAAGCGTGGGCTCGATATGGTCGCTGCCAATTGTGGCCACACCGGGATGAACCCGGTGTAAGCCTCTCTGTGGCTCTGTGGTGTAAGCCGGTTCCAGACTGAAATCCGCATGCAAAGCGAGCATTCATGCCGACCGTTTTAAATCAGCCTTAAAGCACGGCAGGTTGCTTGATACGAAACTTCGAGATCGAGCGAAATCGCGTGATCGTTATCTAACCAAATTGGCAGAACAGGCAATGGTTGGCCAACCACCATCGGATAGGCCCATGATTCAAATCGCGAGCGTGTGGCTAGAGCGTGACTGCGGCATGTGACGGCGTAAGTCAATGGCGGATCAGGCGCAAAAGCGGGATCGGTCTGACCGAAAACATCGAGGACTTCGCAGTAAAGGTTGAAGCGTTTCACGGTAACCAAATCCACTATCGAGACGCATATCTTCTTTTGCAAAAGTGCTGCACATTTAGAGACAAACGCTTGCCGAGTTTCAGGGCGATCCTTGTTGGCTGGGCTGACAATCTCGATTGCGGCCACCAGTTCTCGACCGCGCTGCTGGTCGAAGATCAATACTTCGTATTCATAGATTTCTGTCGGATCAAGTTCCAACGACAGGGTCGGTTTTGGCGGTGCCCAAAGAGCCGTTGCCGACCCTTCAGCGTTTGCACTAGATGCGAAATCAGACTTATCATCGACATCAAACCTGCAAACATCGACTTCGAAGTTTTTACCCAAATGCACTCGAGGCTCCGCTGTGTATTGGTCAGGCAACGATTTGCAAAGTTCCATAACAATCAACGCGGGCCACATTCCATGGAAACCTTCCCAGGAACACTTGTTGAAAATCGGCGGTCGAAAGTGGTCTAACAGCGGCATAAAGTTTGGACTCCGTGGCTTCGATGGATAGTACGTCCATTTTAACCCATCGTTGCGGCGACTGTCTCGCAAATTTGACAGTCTAGTTTGGGTTTTCATACCAGACCACATTATTGCTAGCCCGGCCAGCAACGACCAAATCCAAATCACCGTCTTTGTCCAAGTCGATGACGCGGATGTCGTAGGCTTGCTGTTTCTCGCCGATCAGATGGGACTTGAAGTTACCTCGTCCATCGTTCTCGTACCACATGGCTCGTTCGCTGCCGAAAGCGACCGTCGCCACGTCCATATCTCCGTCCCGATCGAGGTCGATAGCCGCCAAGCAATGCGGCTCACGCAAATCACCATCGATGGTGTGTTCTGTCCAAGTGGCGGAGTCCGTTTCTCGCTCGAACCATACGACGCCAACCCCGTGGCCTCGTGACGCAATGAGATCCATTTTCCCGTCACCATTGACATCCGCTGGATGGATATTGGTTGCGCCGGGTTGTTTGGCGGAAACCATTTCTTTCGTCCAAGGCTGAGTAGGATCCTTGCCCGCTTGCCACCAAGCGAACCATTGGCCATCAGCCCCAGCCTTGGTACTATCCCCTTTTGCACCGGAGGCGGCATCTGGCAAGCCGTCCCCGTTGATGTCACCAATGCCCAAGTAATGGGACAAGCCGGGAGCATCGCCCGCAGCAAATACGAACCGCTCCCAACGTTCTGCTGTTAGCGGATCCTTTGGAATCCGATACCAGACTAGCGAATAGGGAAACGGCTCCGTCGGTTGAGCGCTGGTTGCCAATAAGTCGGGACGCCCGGCATTGTCGACATTGCCAACTAACAGGCCGTGAACGCCGTTGACTTGATCGTCGATGAGCCTTTCATTCCAACGATCGGTGAGCGGATTTGCAGGGCGCTCCAACCAGACGATGCGACCAGGATTGTAGGGTGTGCCGATAACATCCAGATCGCCATCGCCATCTACGTCCATCGATTCGCTATGAATCCAATCCATATTTCCGGAGCCTAGCATGATCGGCTTCCAATCAGGAGCGACTAGCAATTGTGTTTTTGTGCCAGCGTTGCAAACAATGTCGATCAGACCATCGCCAGTAAAATCGCCAGAAACCGCAGTCATGCAGGGTGCGCCCTCAAATACGACGTGCTTCGTCCACTTGCTAGTCTTTGGCGGCTCGTTGGCTTGTCCGTTAACCGAAGTTGGATCGCTTTCCATCGACAACAGCGCCGATGCAAATCGCTTTCCAACCTCGATGGTCCCCTCGCTGTTGAAGTGCACTGGATTTGCCAGACCCGCTCCACTGGTATCGACATAGCGGCAATCGCTGAACTCGTGACCGACATGCTTTTGTGCCGCGATGATGTCCGGCATGAACTTATTCTTTCCTTCGTGAAAATGAACGTTGACGGAAACAAGGATCGGTAGCCGTTCGGCTTTGAGATCGCGTCGCAACGTTGCATACATCGCCGTTAGACGCTCGGCGTATTTGGGTGCATCGTTTGCGTTTGCATCGGATTCGCCTTGTACCCATACGAGCCCTCGGAAATTGACCGTCATTCCTTCAGCTTCAGCAAGCGATTGGGCGGCTCGAACTTCTTCGAGCAAGGCTCGATAGCACGCGCCCCGTTTATCTTCACCTGCTGGATCCCAATCGTCGGCGACACTGGTGCCGCTGAAAGCTACCTTCACCACAGCGAGTTCACTCTCTCTACCAAGTTGTTGATCGCGACGCTTGAGCTTGCGTGCGAAAGATACTTCGGGACCGAAGCCACCGGCTAGATTGACAAAATTGCCGTATTGACGAGGCTCTGATTTAGGTCCTGGATTGCCAAGCGGTTGGACGGAGAGGTGTGTCCACTTCGTTCGAGACGACATCGAATCACGATCATCAGGTGGAGGATCGCCGACACGAAAACGGAATCGAATCGATTTATCCAATTCATCTGTGCCAAGCTTCGCCATGTCGGTATCGAAACCTACCGCATTGGATTGTCCGGCAACGATTAATAGATCAAACCTTTTCGTTTTATCGGTCGCCGATGCCAAGCTGCATGTCGCCAACAAGTTAATAGCGATCAAAAAGGAAATTCGATGTTCGAAACATGGGTTGTGCATTGCGAATCGTCCTTATCCTGGCGTATTTAAAAAGGCTCGTCGGGTGTTCCGGGGAGGTCTGTTTGGATGGTCTGAATGCAGGTATCATAGCGGAATCGAGTGAACCCACGGTTTTGGGTTATTCGCGTCCCGTTTTACCCATGGATGCCAAGGATGGCGCTAACACTACTGCTTTTGATGGACGATCGGAAATGCTTCGAGGAAGTGCGTGGGATGCGCTGGCCGATGGGGGTTCGGTGTCAACACGATGAAAGGATTCTGGTCATTGCTTCGATCTTGGCTACGTCCTAATCGGGGCATCGCAAGAGAAACTGCCGCTCTACCTCGCGTTCTTCCAGTTCGTTCACAACACGCGAAAACGAGGGAAAGCACTCCTCAATTCGCTCGTTGAGCGA
>JBBRJI010000366.1:0-6278 GCA_038219625.1 Pirellulales bacterium
GGATAGGGGCACAAGACAAACGCAACTCGCTTCGGTCACAGGTGGTTCGCCTGATGATGGAAGGCAATTCGGTCGATGTCCAAATTGCTGCGATCAAGTCGTTTGCGACGATTGACTCGGAGGCAAGGGATTCGTTCGCGAAACTAGCGACCCTGTTTCGGATGGAAGCATTGAGGCAGACCGTCATCCAGGCTTTGCTCAAAATCCCCATGTCAGAACGGGATCTGCAACTGAGCGCTTCGCTTGCCAAGGAACTTGTCACTATGGCTGAGTCGACGCCTGCAGCAAAGCGGACAGAAGATAGGTTCTTAGATGCCATCCAGTTGGTCGACGGATTTTTACCGCAATTGGATCCCGGTATCGCAAAAGAGTATCGGAACCGCTTGGACGCAGTCAGTGTTCGAGTGGTTCGCATCACTACGGTTATCGAAGAAATGCGTTATGACCTGAAATACTTTGCAGTCGAAGCAAGCCGACCGGCGCAGCTCATTCTCAAGAATGAGGATTTAATGCCTCACAATTTGGTCATTACCACGCCTGGCAAGCTCAAGGACATTGCGATGCTGGCGGCAACCATGGCGCCGGACGAAGCCCCAAACGGAAAGCAGTATGTTCCCAAGAATCAAGACGTTCTGTTTGCCACTGGCATGGTATCGGCCAACAAGCAAGAAATTCTCACGTTCACAGCCCCCTCCGAACCAGGCGAGTATCCCTATGTGTGTACCTTCCCTAACCACTGGATGCGGATGTATGGAGTGATGGTGGTTGTCAAAGATCTCGACGCTTGGCTGAAAGATCCGCAAACGCCTAAGGATCCGATTGGCAACAACCGCTCCTTTGTAAGGAATTGGAAGCTCCACGATTTGGAATCGGAGATCGAGTCGGGGACGCGAGGCCGCTCGGATGAAATCGGGGCTCGTATTTTCAAAGAAGCCACGTGTGCTCAATGCCATCCCATTGGAACAGATGGTCGCAACATTGGACCATCACTAACCGATGTTGCCACTCGATGGAAGAATGACAAAGCAGGCATCCTTCGGGAGATCTTGGAACCGTCGCACAAGATCGATCCTAAGTTCGCGTCGTATTCTGTTTTGACGGAGGATGAAGTCGTCTACTCAGGAATCTTAATCGAAGAAAACAAAGAATCGATTTCGATCCTATCCGGCGCCGACCAAAAGGAACCGAAAGTGATCCCTCGCCATGAAATTTCCAACATGCTCAAGTCGTCCCTGTCGCTCATGCCCAATGGACTGATGGATCAATACACGCAAGATGAAATATTTGAGCTTCTGGCCTATTTGCTCAAGCAGAAACAATAGGTTCATCTCATTGGGTTTACTTCCAGTCTATCTTGGCGGTCTTGCGTTGCCAAATTTGCCGGGAGAAGTGTGTTGAGAACAAGGAGATCACTTGGGTCAACATTGTGAGCGAGGAGGAAGGCAAGCGTGGTTGGGATGCGCCCATGGCGGATTACTACGGTGTATCTGGAATCCCTACGGCAATTCGCGTGGACCAGAAAGGCAAAGCCGAGGGGAGAGGGTCGATTCGCGAGGGCCGGCCGTTAGTACGCCAAAACAAGGTTGAGAGGAGACAAGCTCCCACTCAACCTGCGGAATTGTTGATGGAAATGCGTCACAGCGTCGGGGTATGACCCGATCGGATCTGAGCGAGGGCCTCGTCCAGCACCACTAGCCGATCCAGAAGATCGCGAACCAGAGGGTCGCGGCGATCGCCCCTAAGAAGCTGAGCGTCCAGACCGCAGTTCGCCAAGCTTGGCTTAGGATCTTGTCATTGCGTTCATGCCGAGTTGCGGCCATCACCAAGGAGACCGCCGCAAGAATCGGTAACAGCCACAGCAGGTATTCAATCGAAATCGCCATTCGCTTCGTGCTCCGTAATTTCCCCGTGAATTTCCCCGTGAATTTTCCCGTGCTCAGGTATGTCGAATCCCTAGATGCTGACCTTGGCGTTGGTATCCCGCAGTGCTTCCGTCAAATCGATTCTCGTGCTGTCGGCCCATAGACCTTCAAGATCATAAAACTTGCGGCACTCTTCATCGAACAAATGGATCACGACACTGCCGTAGTCCAACGCGATCCAGCGACTTTCATCGTAGCCAGCCACGCTCAATCTTATCTCGCCGCGAGCTTTGAACACGCGATGGATTTCTTCGGCGATCGCTTGCAGTTGCCGGCGGCTGGTCCCGGTCGCAATCACGAAGCAATCGAAAATGCTTGTCTGCTTGGACAGATCCAGAACTAGAATATCCTGACCTTTGTTTTCGGCTGCGGCTCGAGCCGCAAGCTTCGCACATTCGATGCTATCGGCAAGCGTTTGCTGAGAAAGGACGGTAGTAGTCGTTGCCGTATCGGGTTGTGCCATTAGTTCGCCAAATGAGTTAAGGTGTTTTTCTACTTCGAAGTTTAGTTGAAATTCAAGGAATTGTCACGCCAGAAGCCCGCGCGGTTCACTCAAACCGACTTCCAAAGGCGTTTTTGCGACCACGTTTAGCTGCTATTCGGCAAGGATTGGCAGGCAGGAAAAGTTGGTCTTAGTCCAAAAACTGAGAGATTTTCGTGATTCCTTGACCAAAGGTGTCCGTAAAATGTTTAACTTAGAGCTTTCTCAACTACCTTTAGATTCCCATGTCAACAAGTCGATTTGTTTCGTCCATGCGACGCGATAGCATCCGAACCTTTTTTGAAGCGTCCCCAACCGCGAGGCTGCTCCGTTCTGATAATGCGCCGCTCATCTTGGATTTTCTCCATCGCGTTTTCAAGTCGGGTGAGCTCATTTCGATCGGCCAGACGGATTTGAGAACCCGGCTTTCGGGCTACCAAGAAGAAATTCACGAAACGGAGCCGAACCTCCTGTCGGGCCCGCCTGAGCGGTATTTGACCCAATGGTCCGATGCAGGCTGGTTGCAGCGGTTTCTCGAAGCAGCCTCGATCGAACCGCAATTTCAACTGACTCGGTACGCGGAAGAAGCCATCCAATTCGTCGATGCTGCGGTCACCCGCGGTTCCAATCTGGTTGGTACGGAAAGCCGACTTCGTCTGGTCATCGATACTCTCGAGGATATCGTTCGAGGTGCGTCGGCAAACCCCGATCGCCGACTGGAATACCTCCGAGCACAGCGGGCTGTCATCGACGCGGAGATCGATGCCATCGAGTCCGGTAAATCGGTGCAAGTTTACCGTCCCGCTCAAATCCGCGAGCGGTTCCAAACGGCGGTCGATTTACTGCGTGCCCTCCAGTCCGACTTCCGCGCCGTCGAAGAACGTTTCCAATCCATCGCCCGGGAAGTGCAGCAACTACAAGCTTCAGGCAATGATTCTCGCGGACAGATTCTAGGCCATGCTTTGGATTCCGAGGACTTATTAAAGCAACAGGACGAAGGAATCAGCTTCTTTGCCTTCGTATCCTTTCTGTTCTCTCCGAACCAACAAGCTATTCTTCGAAAGAACATAGAGGAGATACAACAGCTTGCTGCATTGGCAGACCAACATGAATCGCTGGCACGCGTTCGACGCATGGTGCCATCGCTATTGGCCGAAGCCGAAAAGGTAATGCGAACCACGGCTAGACTATCGGCAACATTGCGACGATTACTCGATGCGCGAGCCGCTGCCCATCGAGTTCGTTTGGCCAATGTACTGCGAGACATCCGGCAGCATGCGCTTCGGCTGAGAGGCGCGCCCCAGTGCCAATCTATCCAGCTTTCGGTCGACGCAGAAGCCGAGATCGCTTCCCCGTTGGCTCGTACCTTTTGGATACCGCCGCAGGACTTCGACCAGTTACAACTAACCGAACAAGTCATCGATCCTCAACATGCCCAAGCCATGGCGTCCGCCTTTGCCAAATTGCAGCGTTTAGATTTGCGCAAATTGCGGGGGCATATTCGCGAAGCGACGCTGCTAGGACAAATGGAACCGCTTGCGAATTTGCTCGATCGTTGGCCATTGACAGGGGGCGTTGTCGAGTTGCTTGGCTACTTGCAAATCGCGCATGACGATTCGCACCAAATCGATCCAACTCACATCGACCGAATCAACATAATGCAACCAATAGGCCGCTCGTCGGTGTTGCAAGTCTCGATCCCTCGTGTCGTGTTCCAACCCAAAGCGGCTAATCGCGAGATGGCCACGAAACCCCGATAAAAGCAGCCCGTGGACATCTATTCTCCCAACGCAAACAACAACTTCATCCCTCCCCCAGCGGATTGGAGCCCTGTGGCCGTACGGCTCTTGCAAGGTGTAGTCTACCACGACGACAACCTCGATTTATGGGAACAGCTTCTCGAAAACGTCTCCCCAATAACCGAGTACTTTGGGAAACTGGGGCTGTTGCTCGTGGTCGATGAACCTGATGCCATGGCGTATTTGCGTCAACTCGACGAAGAAGAAATACCACCCGACTTTCCGTCCGTTCCGCGGCTGTTTCGTCGAACCCCGCTAGGCTACGACGCAACCTTGCTCTGCGTTCTTCTTCGGGATGAACTGCGACAATACGAAGAAGAAGATGTCCAAAACGAACGTTGTGTTATTGCTCAGAGCGATTTGCTCGCACTGTGGGAAGCGTTCTTTCCTGACCAAACCGATTCGATTCGTCTCAATCGTTCGCTAACTGCTGCATTACGCAAAATGGAAGAGCTCAAATTCGTTCGCCAATTCGAAAAGGATCCACCCTCATGGGAGATTCGGAGAATCATCAAGGCTCGATTGCCTCTTGCTGATTTGGAGCGATTGCGGCTGTCCCTGGTGGCCGCCGTTGGCAAGAAAACAGACGATAGCCCAGCGGACGAAGCATGACGTTGACACCAACGAATTCAGACCGACCGCCGCTTCCAGGATATCGGTTGGCCAAGCTCGAAGTTTACAATTGGGGCACCTTCGATGGCGCCGTCTACTCCGTACTGCCGCGCGGTCAAACCACGTTGTTGGTTGGCGAAAATGGCTCGGGCAAGTCGACGTTGGTCGATGCGCTGTTGACGCTCCTCGTACGACCACAAACCCGCAACTACAACGTAGCAGCCGGAGCAGCCAAGAACGAACGCGATGAAAAGACTTACATTCGAGGTGCTTACGATCGTACGATTGGAGAAGGGGGACGCCCGCAGATTCAATACCTGCGCAATGGCACTGGACACTACACGGCCTTGCTCGCGTGTTTTTCAAACGCGGCTGCTGGAACCGTCTTTAGTATCTGCCAAGTGCTGTACCTCAACAATGAAAACGCCGTCGAAAAAGTCTATGCGTATTGTGAATCGGAACGGGGCATCGTCCGGGATCTCGGCGAATTAGGAACAGGCAGTTCCATCGCACGTACCCTCAAAGATCGAGGTTTCAAGACTACCAGCAGCTACAAAGAGTATTTTCAATGGCTACAACGCAAAACTGGCTTCCTGGCCAAGGCCATGGATATCTTCAACCAAACGGTGGCAGTGAAGGATGTTCAGCGGCTCGATGATTTCATCCGCCAGCATATGCTCGAACGCAAGCCTTGGAACGAACGGGTTGGACGATTGCTAACCCACTTTGCCGAACTGAGCGAAGCGCACCGCATGTTAGTGCGAGTCCGACAGCAAGATGAATTGCTGCGACCTATCGTCGAAGCAGGCCAGCGCTACCAGTTGAGACTTGAGGAACTAGACCTAGCCAAACTTCGTCTGAGCGCGATCCGTTATTTCTTTGCCGACCGCATCGTTCAACTTTTGGAGCCCATGTGCAGTCAGTGGCAACAACAGATTCAAAATCTTAACGAAGACATCGTGCGATTGGAAAAACTGCAAGACCGCCTTCGCAATGAAATGGCGAGGCTAGAACTGGAAATCGAAAACGCGGGCGGGGATCGATTGCGACAGTTGCCCGGACTCATTGAACAGGCGGAAGCGATTGCGAAGGTCAAGGCGAACTACCGAGCACGATTTGAATCGCAGTTGGTCTCAGCAGGTATCTCCGTGCAAGTGACTTCGCCAGACCAATTTGCCAAAGTCCGCAAGGAGAGCCATGCCAGACGCATCAAACTGCTAGAAGAGCGTCAGCAAAAACGGTCGCTGGAAAGTGCTTTGCAATTTGAAATCGGTTCGCTAACACGTCAGTTGGTTGAAGATCGGTCGGAGGCCGAGGCCCTGGAGAAACGCAAGGGCAACTTGCCTGAATCGTTTATCGCAGTACGGGACGCGATTTGCCGTGACTTGAAATTGGCACCGAGCGATTTGCCATTCGCAGCCGAATTGATTGCAGTGAATCCCAAGGAGCGGGAATGGGAATCCT
>JBBRJI010000367.1:0-6265 GCA_038219625.1 Pirellulales bacterium
CTGTTTCCCAGGTCGGCTCGAATCGGATCCATTGCAGTTGAGAATCGATATCGATAACAGCGGTATTTGGAGTGGAACTTTGACGTGGCTAGCCGGCAACAAACAGTTGTCGATCCCGCCGCTGACAGATCCCTTGATGGATATCGTTTCGACGAAGCGGTGGCGCGACTGGTTGGAATCGCTGATGCTTTGCAACGCATAGAGACCCAACGCCCCGTCCCTTCTCAGATATCCAACCTTTATCCTTCCTTCGCATCAATCCTCCTTGGATGAAGTCCTTCGCGTCAATTTTTAAACGCAGTAGATGTTCGCAACGGTGCGATTTACTATACTTTCAATCGCTCAAAAACCGATTCTTCTGATGGTCGCTTACCTTGAATATCCAACCTTACGGAACACCTGCAGGTCAATGGCCCCCGCGTATGACGCCGTGGTGGTTTTTGCTGACCGGTCCGCTTCGTCGAAAGGCCCTTCGAAAACAAAGGATCATTCGTGTCCAAGTGCAAGGCTTGGAACACTTGAAACAAGCTCATGCGAGCCATCATGGGGTTATGCTAACCCCCAATCATTCGGTTCATTGGGACTCTTATTGCCTGATAACCGCCGCCGAAGATTTACGCATACCATTCTACATCATGACAGCTTGGCAAGTCTTCGCTATGAGCAGTTGGTTCGAACGCCATTCGATGCAGCGATGCGGCTGCTTCAGCGTGGACCGGGAAGGGGCTGACGTTCAAGCGTTGAAGACGGCAGTCGATGTATTGCAAAATAAAAACTATCCGCTTTTGATCTTTCCTGAAGGGGACGTCTATCACATGAACGATCGAGTCACGGCGTTCCGAGACGGGGCGGCTGCGATCGCGCTCTTGGCCGCCAGGAAATCATCCCGACCCATCTCAATCATTCCTGTCGCCATCAAGCGTTGGTATACCCAAGACCCTACCCCGAGTTTGCTACAGACGATTGAGAAATTGGAAAGGCGATTGTTCTGGCGGCCGCAATCGGATCAACCCTTAGCGGAACGGGTTCTACACGTCGCTCGCGGACTGCTGTCGCTGAAGGAAATAGAGAATCTGCGTACGACTCAATCCGGTACGTTAAGCGATCGCGTTCAACATCTTACCTCAGCGTTATTGTCAGCGTGTGAGAGTCGCTACGGTCGAGACAAAAAGCAATCGCTGATCCCAGAGCGAGTCAAAGAAGTGCGTCGAGCCATCATCGATGCCCGCGAGAAAGCTGCCGGATCCGCATCCAAAGAGCAAGAAATGCGATGGATCATTGACATGGACAATATGTTTCTCGTCACCCAGTTGTATAGCTACCCAGGCAATTACTTGGAAGAAAATCCAACCATCGAACGGATGGCAGAGACACTGGATAAGCTGGAGGAAGATGCATTGGAGGCGCCGTACCCTACCGTTCACGGAGACCGCGAAGTGTTGGTTCGATTCGACCAACCCATCGAATTGCCAACCGGCAAAGAGAAGCGCATGGCCCCCGCCGAACTCACCGATCAATTAGAACAACGCGTTCAGTCGATGCTCGACGACATGAACGCTCAACGCAAGAAACCGAGTTAATTATCCATGTTTGCATTGAACAATGTTTCCAAGTCATTTGGATCGCTTCAGGTTCTTAAACCAACCACCGTCGATGCTCAAAAAACGATGGGGATCATTGCATTGGCCAGTAGCAATGCGCTTTTCACTCCAGTAGTTCGCGAATCGACTCGGTGTACATGTGGCTCAGGCGTCGTGCATCGGCCTCGCTGAACTTTCGTGGGCAGCAACGCAAACAGATTTCGAGTTTACGCATGTAAGTAATAATGGATATCGTGACGTGCGTATTGATTCTGAGCGGCGGGACGCCCGTGATGTTTTCTAGCACAAGATTTCCAGCTACAATTCTTCCTTTGGATCGTGGCAGCTTTGCGATGAAGCGTTTGGAGGGATCTCCCGCATTGGACAAAACCGCCGTTGCCAAACAGCGTTTCCCGGAGGCCATCAAAGGCAGGAGCCAACGAAACTGCATCGCGCCACCCAACGTGTCACCGAAAAGAAGTCCACGTCGTTCCTTTTTGATCAAAGCTGTTTCGCGGCAGATACCAGGGCACAAAGCTTTCGCGCTTTGACTATCACGCATGCTCCGAACCAAAAACGTATAACTGACTATGTTGGCGGCAGGCATACCATAGTCTTCCGCATCGCGCATGTCGGTCGGCATCATGATTCTCATCCAACGCGTGGTCGCGCGCGACTTGTTTTGGGAGTTCCAGTCTTGAAGTGTTTTGAACAGCGCGGCGATCAGCCAGTCATTCAATCCAATTTGCTTTTCGTTGGCCGCGTTCATTAGTCGAGCGTGAGTATCGCGGTCAAACGAGGAAACAACAATTTGCGGATACAGGAATTTTGCAAGACTTGATTCTGCGGTCGCATTAGAACGAGGCGCAAGCGGAGATACCTTTCTTCGAAAAAGCTTAGCGCACTCTTTCCAGCAGCGCCAATGCAATTGCCATGTCATGCCGCGAAACGCAAATTCCGTCATTCGCATCTTTCGAATGCGAAGCAACTCTGGATCGAGGGGTGAGAGTTCGTAGAGAGACGGATCCAAGCTCGTTCGTTGACCGTAAAGAGCCAAAAAGTCACCGATGAAGCGATAGCCGCCGATTCCGTCACAACACGAATGATGAAACTGCATCGTCATCTTTGTGGAGTCCGAGCCCTCTCGAATCCAAAACCGAAGTCCGACTTCTTTTTCCAGATTGATCGATTCGCCGTGCGGCAGTTCGATAGGATCCCCTTCGTTGCCCCAATCGACGAGGGGCATTGTGTCGGAGGCAGGTACCCAACATGGCAAACCTTTCTTGGCCAATTGACGGTGCGACTTTAGTAGCGGATGCCTTGCCAGTGCAAACGGCAACGCCTCGTCAAATGCAGCGCGATTCACCTTGCCCAAAAAGGTCATCTGAACGATAAACGCCATCGGGTAGTCCGGGCGATCATCCGCGATGAACAACGATTCAATTGGGCTGAAATAAAGCGGAAACAAACGCTTGCTACGGATTGTCGTTTCGGACTGTGTCAGACTTGTATCCGTAGACATGCAATGGTCGCCCCAACCGCCGAATCCATTTCAAGCAGCACAAGTAATCAAAGAGAACACAAAGGTGAAGGCGTGATTCTAATCGGCCATATATCTGATTTACAGCCCAAAACAAACCGGTATCGTAACTGAATTCGAAAGAATTCAAAAATGCTTTGAACTCTCACGAATCCAGCTACGTCAAATCTTGTCAGTCGCTTGCCTAAATCGGTTTGCCCTTCCAACGTGCAAAAGCCTCGAGAGCAAAGAACTCGGGCAATCCGATTCGATTGTAGGAATCCGCGGTGCCTCGGTTGCGATCTTCAGCCCGTTGCCAAAACTCGCGAGGGTCGCTCCCTGGGAACAACGCTTTGTCTTTCTGGCTTTCATGCATGAAGATCGACTGGCGCTTGACCGACAGATCGCCGGGGCTCAGCGGTACGGCAATCTCGATTTCGTGCATCGGATACTCTTGCCAAGCCCCGCGATAAAGAAGTACGTCAGGCAGTTTTTCACCTCGCTGCGTCATTCGCATGAGAGCCGCAAAAATCGCTTCGGCGCACACTCGATGCGTTCCATGCGGGTCCGCGAGATCTCCGGCTACGTAGATTTGATCCGGTGCCAGTGTTTTGAGCAACGTCTCGATGATCTGGATATCCTCCTCGCCGACGGGCTTTTTGGCGATCGTACCCGTTCGGTAGAAAGGGAGATCGAGGTAATGCAAGTTCGAGGACTTGCAGCCGATGGCGATGGCAGCCGCGCGGGCTTCGCTTCGGCGTATAAGCCCTTTGATGCGCAGTATCGATTCCACATCCGGCTGCCCCGGCTTCTTCTGTTCGATAGCTTCCCGCACTTGATCGGCTAGGCGGTTCGATTGATCATGTTCGATCTCAAACAATTGATTGTAATCGGCAACAAGCTCCGCAACACGAAGTGCGTCATGGTCGAAGACAGCGATGTTTCCGCTCGTCATGTAGGCGACATGGACTTCGTGTTTATCATCGTTAAGTCGAATCAAAGTACCACCCATGCTGATGACGTCATCGTCGGGATGCGGACTGAAGCAAACGATTTTCTTGGGTTCGGTGCCTGCCGGATGGTAGTCGATGGTATCGAGCATCCATCGAAAGACCTTTTGCGAGATAGACTCGGCGGGACCATGGTGGCGCAAGAGTTGGTGGAGATCGTGAGCGCGAAAATCGTCGGCATCGAGCTTTAGTAGCGCCTTGCCCGTTTGAGCGCATAACCACAAAGTCGCTCGTTTGATGAGTTCGTCGTCCCATGTCACATTGCCGAGCAGCCAAGGGGTCGACGCCCCCTTGAGCATGGACGAAGCGGGGCCATCCAGAAGCACACGCACGTCACCGTGCTCTTGTAGATAAGAGGCCGGAACCCGATCGCTGATGGGGCGTTCGAGCGCCTCAACCACGATTTTGGCTTTGTGTTCACCAATCGCCAACAACAAAATACGTCGGGCGGAAAGTATTCCGCTCAAACCCACGGTTAGTGCCTGGATAGGGACGTTGTCTTCACCGAAAAAGTCGCTTGCAACACTGCGGCGGGTGATGGGGTCGAGAGTACAGAGTCGAGTTCGGCTTCGTCGCACCGAGAAAGGTTCGTTGAAACCGATATGGCCATTGAGCCCGATACCGAGAATGACGAGGTCCAGCCCGCCCGCGTGCTGAATCGCTTCGTCATACCGACGGCAGTGCAAATCGATATCGCTCGGGTGAAGTTGTCCGTCCAGGAAATAGACTTGGTCGGGTGGAATATTGACGTGACTGAGCAGTTGTTCTTGAAGCCAGCCACGGTGTGACTGTGGGCTGTTGGTTGGTAAACCATAGTATTCGTCCAACAAAAACAGAACAACGCCCGACAGGTCCAGCCCACCTTCACGGTGCAGTCGAATCAGCTCTCGAAAGGTCGTTAACGGAGTGGAGCCAGCGGGCAGCCCGATCACCGTTTTTTGGCCCAAGGCAGCTCGTTCGCGAACAAGTCCAGCCACAAGATGGGCTGCGTAGTGCGAGAGTTCTTGGATCGTATCGAAGCAAAAAGATGGTATGTTGGTTCCGAGAAGCGGACGTGCCCGTGACTTTGGTTTTGTGGTGGTTTCGACTTGTTTTTGGCTCATGCTTTAGAAATGAAAAGCGAAATGACGGGTGATCGAACAACATCATTGTATTCGATGTTGCTGAGTGTGCGTGATCGGTTGCGAGACACCGGGGATCGACTAGTCTTAGCTGAGAGTTGTACCGCAGGCTTGGTTGCAGCGGAACTAGGGCAAATCCCTGGTATTTCTGAATTTCTGTGTGGATCGATGGTCGTGTATAGGGCACCCACGAAAACGGCATGGCTAGGGATTTCTTCCGAGCTTTTGAATGATCCTGCCATTGGTCCGGTCAGTGCGGAGGTGACCATCTTATTGGCTAAAGCGGTATTAGAGAAAACGCCGGAAGCAACGATCGCAGCCGCCATAACTGGCCACTTAGGTCCGGGTGCACCAGCCGGGCTGGATGGCCAAGTCTTTTATGCAATTGCGCGGCGCGGCGTTGCGAGTGAACGGTCTGACGTCCAAGCATTGAAACTAATATCTCCGCCGGCTATCGATTGGGAGGATCTAGCGCGGCGGAGAGCACGTCAAAAAGAGGCTGCTGACGCGTTACTTAGCTTTTTGGAAAAGAAGCTTTGAAACTTCAGGTAACGGCAATTGACGGACGCATTGATTTTCTATAAAAATGCGTGGAGCAAATGCACCCATGGCGCAACTGGATAGCGCATCGGTCTTCGGAACCGAGGGTTTCAGGTTCGAATCCTGATGGGTGTACTGGTTGGTTTTACCAACGATTTCATTGGTCGGACGCACTTTTAGCGTACCGTCTTAAAAAGACGAGCGACCCTACAAAACTGAAGTTTGTACCGAAAAACTGTCCTAACAAGACAGTACACTTCGGAACGAGCGAACACTTTGGAGGTTTGTTCAATGCCACGACCAAAATCAAGCGTACCTGCGTTGCGGTACCATCTATCAGGCCAATCCGTTGTCTCAATGGATGGACGAGATTTCTACCTTGGCAAGCGTTGAAGCCTTTGCACGATACGCGGTTTTGGTATCGGATTACCAGCGTGGTGGTTTGTCGCTTCCCGCAGGCTATTCGCTTAGATCATTTGAGAGCCACAGCAAAGC
>JBBRJI010000368.1:0-6263 GCA_038219625.1 Pirellulales bacterium
GCCTTAATAAACATCCGGAACGCCTTTATTAGAGATTTGCCGAGGTTCTCCGGGGGTGCGCCGCTTCGCGGCGACCCCCGGCTACTTGCTGTAATCCCTATCGGGATAGAACCCCGAGAGACCTTTGACATTGTCCCGCTCTTATTCTTTAAAATCAATCGTGTCCGATTGTTTCCCTCCCTTTACTGCGATCTTCGTATTGGAAGTCTCCACTTGATAGTATCGTTCGGGCAGCTTCACCCATCGGTCCGATACCTTGCTCGATTCTTTGCTGCTCGCCTGCATTCCCTTGATGATGTCGGGAGGCAAATTCATGCCTGGGGGAGTGGCCGGAACCGTAGCTGGTCGAGGCTCAAACTCGCGATTGTCGATGCAGATCGAAGCGTCTCCGACAGGCAGTACTACCTTGAATTTGCCGTCACGTTCTAACTCATACGAAACGGAATTCTGAGACTCGTCGGCTGGACGAAAGGTCAAGATACCACCGGGAACCGGTTTGCCCTTAAAAGTAACTTCGCCCGAAACCTCTCCCGTCCGGGGACCGCAACCAGTAACAAAGCACAGCAAGCAGGCTGCGGAAATAAATCGGATCATAAATACCACCATGAAGTCAAGGAACTTTTCAAACCATTTGATGTAAGCGGTCGAGCGACACTCGCTCAATCAATGTCCCCATTCACTTCGCCACCAGCCGGAGTTAGCAAGGCGAACCAAACGGCATTGGCTATGCTCCCCGACATTCCTCGAATGCTGCCATCGGCCAAACCTATCTGCATGCTGACGTGTTGTGTCGAAGCCAAGCGGCGATCGCAACGTCCGCCATTGGCCGAATTGGCAAGAGGAAGCCTTGGACTCACTTGGAATTTGGAATTGGTACCGTAGGTAAATACGGTACCGTCACGACCGCGACCGCCACCGAAGACAGCAGACAAACGGTCTCCAGGATAACTGTCTGCAGGAACCCCTGAGCTTGGTCCGCCGCTGCCGCTTCCTATGCGGAAGACCCCTCGCATCCACCACGTACCACCAGGACTGCCCGTCCCATCGCATCGACTTAGCTTCTCGGCAAACATAATCGTGTTCGAAGTTCCATCAATAATTGTGCTGAACTTAGCTTTGCCATCCCAGCACGTCTCCCACGGATTGCCTGCACTACCACACGTCACCGTAATATTTTTCTGACCGCCAAAAATTAAAAAATTGCTCGCATACGACGCATCCCCAGGCGTCCAATCCAGTCCATTGCCAAGCGTGCTATCGCTGGGACACTGAAATGCTGACATTCGGGTTTGACGTAGCCAAGTTCTGTTTCCGGTATTCACAGATCCCCAAGTCGGCCAGACGTATCCTAAGCTTGTGATGGTCGCGCCAGGACTGGCTTGACCAACCGCCGCGGCTAAGTCGCAATTATTGGCCGCCTGCCACACGTTTGTCTGTTCTATGAAAGGGAGCAGATGGAAATACAATGGTGCGTACCAAGCCCCGCCATAATTGCCAGCTTGTGGCGGATACCTTCGATGTGTGTCATGCGCATTGTGAGTAGATAGCGCTTGCTGTTTGAGATTGTTTTGACACTGCATTCGTCTCGCAGCCTCGCGAGCAGCTTGCACAGCCGGCAACAGCAGGCCAACCAAGATACCAATGATCGCGATAACCACTAAGAGTTCGACCAGTGTAAAACCTCTCGATCGATTGTAAAAACGCATAGATTCGCTCCCAAATAAAATAGATCAAATGCGAAAAACGTACAACAATTGCGAATTTTAACTCTTAACCCGTCGCCTTTGCAACAGAAATCAGACCACTAACGTCATAATCCGGGAAAAAACGACGACTTTACGCTACTCAGCGGCAGCAGACGGGTTTACGGCGTTCCGTCACCAACCTATGCCGTAGTCTTCACCATGGTTGCTGGAACCACCCCAGAACGTGCCGTGTTTCCAATCAAACCAAATGGCATTGATCGGACCCGACGTTCGCTCTTGAAATGTCGATCTGTACCCCATTCTCGTGAGATCTTTCCGAACCCATGCAGGGGTCTGCTCGTTCAGCGTTAGACCGCCCGGGCTCTTTTCGTGAGCGCCGAAACTAGAATGCATTTGCAATGTCTTAAAGCTCGGTGCTTCGCAAGCTTCCTGCACCGTCATGTTAAATTCGACCATATTCAAAAAGAACTGCAGAAGCAGTTGATCTTGTTCATCGCCCGCTTGTTTTGCGAACGACAACAGTGGCTTGCCGTCCTTCATCGCAAGAGTCGGGGTAAGCGTAACACGTGGCCGTTTACCAGGCTCAACAACGTTGAACGGATTTTCTTTTGCATCCAATACAAAGGACTGCATGCGTTGACTGAGTCCAATGCCTGTGTTGCCTGCAATGCAAGCTGGAACCCAACCGCCGCTCGGGGTCATGCTTACGACCCATCCCTCTGCGTCGGCGGCTTCGACCGACGTCGTACCGGCCTGGAAGCTTTCCATGAATCTTTCGTCCGCATTAGCGTCGCCAAACCTATGGTTGCCCGAGTCCGAGAGACTCCATTTATTGAGGGTCTCAACGTATGGATTTACCTTGCCCTCAAAAGGATAAGGATCACCAGGGCCAATCTTCGGATTGTTTTTTTCCGGATCGATCAGCTTGCTGCGCACTTTTGCGTAGTCCTTAGAAAGGAGTCCCGTCATCGGTTCCTCGGGTGCAAAGGCGGGATCGCCATAATAAAAATCGCGATCAGCAAAAGCGAGGTTCATGGCTTGGTACAGCGTGTGGATGTAATTCGTCGAATTGTAGCCCATCCCCCTCAAATCGAAGTTTTCCAGGATGTTGAGCATTTGCAACATGACTGGACCTTGAGTCCACTGTTGTAATTTGTAGACCTCGACTCCTCTGTAATTGGTCTTGAGTGGCTCTTCTATTTTCACTTGCCAGTTAGCGAGGTCATGTTCTGTGATCAATCCTCCTTGTTCCTGGCAACCGCGTGCGATCTCCGTGGCGATATCCCCCTTATAAAAACGATCGTTGGCGGCATAGATCGATTCTTTGCGCGACAAGCCCTTCTTAAGCGACTCTTGTTCCGACTCGACCAGTTTTTTGAGCGTCGCGAGCAAGTCCCTTTGAACAAAGATTTCGCCAGCGTTAGGAGCTTCACGTTTTTCGTCCAGGTGTGGCAGGAAAACCTTTTTGGAATAGGGCCATTTTTTGATTTGTGCCTTGCCCCGCTCGATCGAGTTGGCGGTTTGTGCTTCCATCGGATAGCCTTCGGCCATTTGCATGGCTGGGGCCAAGACGTCGGCCAAACTCAGTGTGCCATACTCCGCCAACATGGTCATTAGTCCGCCTGGCGTTCCAGGGGTGACCGCGGCCAATGGACCGTACTCTGGTGGATACTTCATTCCCTTGTTTTTGTAAAATTCGGCGGTGGCGCCGGTCGGGGCGACGCCGAGGGCGTTGATGGCGATGACTTGTTTGGTGTGCGGGTTGTAGATCAGAGCTTGAGTTTCACCGCCCCAGCTAAGAACGTCCCACATGGTACAGGTAGCCGCGAGCATCGCGCACGAGGCATCCACTGCATTACCCCCTTTGTTAAAAACCATGGCGCCGGCCGTCGCGGCGAGCGGTTTGCCCGTCACCGCCATCCAGTGCCTCCCATGCAACGGAGGTTTTTGGGTGGTGACTGGCAAGTTGTTAAACTCCTGGCTGTTCGCATAGCTACAGAGCGTGATCATGAATAGGACTACAAAGAGTCGTGGCATAGTATTTCTCTTCTGTCTGGTAGGTGAATCGAACTCGTCGGATCTTTTATGGATCAATGGATGAGGGAAGGCTATTTTATCTCGGCGCAAATCCATCATGCTTCGCCACGGCAAAAATAACTTGCCATTTGATAAAGAAAGAACTTTTCGGCTAGACTATATACCCTTCCACTCGTCCTCCTACCCAGAGCCATGTCATGCAATCAAGCCGCCCCCACCTTTCGCGACACTGTGTAGCTGCATTTTTCGCGGCTACACTTTTGCTTTGTCCTACCTCATCCGCCCTTGCGTTCCAAGCGAGCGACCAGCCCAACATCGTCTTGATCGTGGCGGACGACCTTGGTATTTACGACCTTGGTTGCTATGGGCGTCGCGATCACAACTCGCCCAACTTGGATAAGCTCGCCAGTCAAGGGATTCGGTACACGAGCGCCTATTGTGGCTTGTCGATTTGCTCCGCTTCACGGGCTTCGCTCATGACCGGCAAGTCGTGTGCACGCTTGCACCTAACGACTTTTTTGCCAGGCCGGCCAGACGCGGAATCGCAGTTACTTTTGCACCCTCGCATCCAGTCCCATCTGCCGCTCGCAGAAAAGACGATTGCAGAAATGCTTCAAAGCACCGGCTATCGAACAGGGCTTTTTGGTAAGTGGCATCTTGGTGGCGGCAAAACCGGACCCAAAGTGCAAGGGTTCGATATCGCAGTCGAGCCGAAAGGAAACGGAGCGGTGGACGAGAAAGAGGGTGGAAAGAACGAACACGCTATAGTCGACGCTGCGATCGAATTCCTGAATTCGCAAGAGGACAAGCCAGCGTTTTGCTATGTCCCTCAACACTCACCCCACGTCGCTTTGGCCGCGCCCAAGGAGCTGATTGAGAAGAACGCTTCGGCCTTCAATCCATTGTATGCGGCGACCGTGGAGTCGCTCGACAAGGCGATCGGCAAATTGCTTACAACTGTGGACACGTTAAAGCGACCTACGGTTGTGATCTTCAGCAGCGATAATGGAGGGCTGCATGTGCCTGAGGTGCATGAGTTACCCGTTACGCATAATGGTCCTTTTCGAGCGGGCAAAGGATACTTGTACGAAGGTGGGCTACGAATTCCGCTCATCGTCCGCTGGCCAGATAAAATCAAGGCATCGCAGGTCGTAGACACACCGGTTTCGCTAATGGACTTGATGCCGACGCTTTTGGAAGTCGTGGGACTCGATCCGTCTAAGACAGTCGGACCATTGGATGGTATCAGTTTAAAAAAGAATTGGCTGCAAAAGGATGCGATCGCTTCGACGAACGAACGTTTGTTCTATTGGCATTTCCCTCACTACACCAACCAAGGCAGCAGACCGGCGGCTTCCACTCGACAAGGCAACTGGAAACTGATCGAGTACTTGGAAGATGGGGCGATTGAATTGTATGACCTCGATAAAGATGTGGGTGAAAAAACCGATGTTGCGAAGGATTTTCCTGACAAGGCGAAATCACTCCAAGAATCGCTGCATCAATGGCAGAAGCGGACAGGCGTGCAATTTGGAGTACCCAATCCATCCGCGAAACGTGAGGTGCATAAGCGACTTTACATCGATTCCGACCCGACCCGACTGGACTCGAGTCTGGGAGCGGAAGCTGTCGGGGCACAATGGAAAGCTTGGCGGAAAGAGATGAATCGGGTCGTTTCCGGTAACAAGCCTTTGCTCAAAGATGCGGGCAAAGAAATCCTATTGCCCGCATCGGCAGGTACACCTCATGGCAAAAAATTGCGTTACGAACCAGAGCCGCACAAAAATGTCCTCGGATATTGGACCGAAGTCGATGATTGGGTGGACTGGGAAATGATGGTTCCAAGCGATGGAACTTATGAAATCGAAGTGCAGTGTGGCTGTGGGGCGAATAACGGCGGCTCAGTCGTTCGCTTGGAAGTCGGCAACGAATCCCTTCAGTGGACGGTCCGAGATACTGGACATTTCCAGAACATGATCGTCGAAAACATCGGCGCAATGAAATTGAAAGCTGGCAAAGTTCGCTTGGCCGTTCGACCGCAGAGCAAGACTGGCGCCGCAGTCATGGACATTCGAACTATTGTACTTCGACCGATTGCCGATTAACTTTGGAGCCGAGGCGAAGAAGAAACCTAGTCACCTCAAGATTGAAGTGTTATTAACCCGATTTAGGGTATGTAGTTAGTTTGTTCCCCATTTCCAGGCCCATGCCTGGAAACGTACTCACCCCATCGAGACATGACTATGGCTGCGGAAAACTACTCGCGTTACCAACAATCGGTAATCCGCAATTATTACAACAATAAAGATAACGTTTCGTTGCAACGGGCTCAGGAGTTGCTGACGGATCTCTATCTTGCAGAAGGCAAGAAGCGCGAAAAAGTCTGGGATAGCTTGTTCATGCACTTGGAGAGGATTGGCGTTCCGGCGGATCAGATCCAGCACTTGAAAGAAGCCAAGAATCCTGAACTGGTCGCGCAATTGATTCAGAAGAAGATTTAGCAGTGTAGCACGGCACTCC
>JBBRJI010000369.1:0-6236 GCA_038219625.1 Pirellulales bacterium
GCAGCACCGCGACGACGAAGTGTGGGCTATTGTCGCATTCTTACAAAAGTTTCCTGAGTTGAATGAGCAGGAGTACAGGCGGATGGTGAGCGGAGAAAACCCAGTGAATGGATCGCGCCCGTCTGCGACACGGGGGGAGGACGCTCCCCTTCAAGCTCTTTCCGGACGCAATGGTTCGGCCCAGTCGATTGTTGACAGTTGTGGACGATGTCACGGAAGGGACGGCCAAGGACGAGAAGCCGGCGTGGCTCCCAAACTTGCCGGACAACAGTTCGCGTACCTCGAAGAATCCCTGGTGGCGTTTAGCCGGGGGCAGCGCCATAGCGGAATCATGGAGCCGATTGCAGTCGCCATGAGTCGCGAAGAGACACGCGAAGTCGCCCAATATTTCAGCAAACTCGCCCCCCCGCAGGCAACGTTAAGTTCTCCAACATCGGAACTCGCTAAGCGTCGCGGCGAGTCGATCGCCCGCGAAGGCGTGCCAAAAGCGCGCATTCCAATCTGCGCGGAATGCCACGGACCAGGTGACAATCCACGAAACTCAGTTTATCCCACACTCGCGGGCCAATACGCCGATTACCTCTTGCTACAGTTGGACCTCTTTGCCGACGATCGTCGTGGCGGTTCGCAATTCGCGGCACTTATGCATCCAGTAGCGGACCGGCTAACGCTCGAGCAAATGCGCGATGTGGCGCTGTATTACGAATCGCTGGCTGTCCCCATCGTGCCGCCGACACGCTAAATAGCAATGGACAGCGACATCTGGATTCCCCTGCAGGCTTCATGGCGCCGGTCCATCGTTGCGAGAGGAACAAGTTTGCCCGACCGACAGTGTGGTATGGCATTTGCGGCTATTTTGCAGTTGTAGCGAATTCTACCTGTCATCGCAATTGGAGAAACCTATGTTCACAACGCGAACCATGGAAGCGGTTTTTGAAATGTCGGAGACAAAATCTCCATCTTTGGATCCCATATGCGGTATGGCCGTGGATGAAGAGTCCGCGTTGCACTTCGTGCGAAACGGTAAGATCTTTTACTTTTGCAGCGAACAATGCCTTAGAGCATTCACCGACCATTCCGTTATGAAGTCTCACAGCCACGCGTGAAGATGGTGTGGGTAATATAATCGTTGTCTTCCAGGGGACTGGATTTCTAGTGCAATCAGACGATGAAAATGAGCTACATAACCTTGTACCGCATGATTGTCATGGCATCCTGCGTTCGACATGTTAGCTGAGTGGAGCAAGTCGTAGGGAATTCCATTGAGATTGCGTGCAAGCCTGAACTGCAATCGCGACAATTGTCCATTCCCCTCGATGTGCTGGAAGGTGAAACGCGAGCATCGAAAATTTCAATATTTTCTCGCGAGGGCTTGGACGAGTTCGGCTTTCTTCATTTTGCTACCGCCAACTATCTTGAGATTCGAAGCTATGTTTCGCAGTTCTTCCATCGTGCGCATGATGGCTGCTTTTCAACCAGCTTGTATCCTAATGTTGCTGCAACCATCAACGCATAAATTTATTTTAATAAGCTCAAGAGGGAATTTAATGGTGAGCACAAGGTCGATGCTTTGGTACAGGAATAGCGGTACCAGTGGGTCTTGTGGCCCCTCATATTCGTCTCTCAATTCAATCCGGAGTTATTCATGACCAGTGATAGTAAGATTAAGTCGCCTTCAATGCCCGCGCAAACCCAAAAAAAACCCGGTATCGAGTCGCAAATGACGCCGCGACCACTCTACCAAGCGCCCAATTATCGAGGTTCGGGAAAGCTGTTAGATCAGGTTGCGTTGGTTACAGGCGGAGATTCCGGAATTGGTCGAGCAGTCTGCGTCCTTTTTGCTCGTGAAGGGGCGGACGTCGCCATTGTTTATCTTCAGGCCGAACAATCCGACGCTGAGGAAACCGCGGCTGCGATCGAACGAGAAGGTCGTTCGGCGCTGCTGCTACCAGGCGATGTCACCATCCCGCAATTCTGCGAGTCGTCAATCGAAAAAACCGTAAAGAAGTTTGGAAAACTCGACATCTTGGTAAACAATGCGGCCTATCAACAAACTCACGAACGCCTTGAGGATATTTCGGACCAAGAATTTGAACTCACTTTTCGCACGAATATTTTTGGCTATTTCTATATGGCGAAGGCGGCGCTGAAGTACATGAAGGAGGGAGCGACAATCATTAACTGTGGATCCATCACAGGCCTCGAAGGCAACAAGACATTGATCGATTACGCTTCGACCAAAGGAGCTATCCATGCCTTCACCAAGTCGCTCGCTCTCAACCTTGCAGACCGAAAAATCCGTGTCAATTGCGTTTCCCCGGGCCCAATTTGGACTGTGCTGCAACCTGTGTCCAAGTCTGCCGAAAAAGTCGCCAAGCACGGCGTTGATACGCCCATGAAACGACCGGGGCAACCAGAGGAAGTTGCGCCGGCATTTGTTTTCTTCGCGTCCAACGCGGATTCAAGCTATATTTCCGGGGAAGTACTTACCGTGCTGGGAGGTCAAACGCGAGCATCGTAAACGTCAATATTTTTAGCGAGGGCTTGTGCGAGCTCGCCTTTCCACATTTTGCTCTGGCCAACCATCTCAAGCTTCGAAGCTATGTTTCGCACTTCCTCCAGCATACGATTACCGGAGGAATGTTCGGATATCCGGTTCCCCTAGGTCGCACGGCACTAACTCTCGTTCGAGGGTCTTGAGTCATCATTCGCTACCAAGTCTGCATTGGGAGTAGGCACGATGCGGTGCCGGAGATGTTTCACTGTCACCTGGGTAAGTTCTACTCCAAAGAATAAAATGAGCGACGAATAATAAATCCATACAACAAACACGACAAGCGATCCAGCCGCTCCAAAGGGCGTTGCGACGCCCGCCTTGCCCAGATAAAAGCCAATGAAATATTTCCCCACGGTGAAAAGGAGAGCGGTCACCAGCGCTCCAAGCCAGACGTCGCTCCAGGCAATGTTTACGTCTGGAAGAAACTTGAAAATCATGGCGAACAGCGCCGTAACCAGCAAGAAGCTTACGAGGGAATTTGCAATTTGCATGATGACTGCAAGACCCGGAACAAGTCCTTCGAGAAAGCTGCCGAAACCGGCAAGTGCCGTATTAATAATAAGCGTCACTAGCAGCAAAAAACCCACAGCGAGCACCATCCCAAAAGAAAGAAACCGATCGCGAATGGTGCTTAGAATCCCACGCCCAGGCTTTGGCTTGACATTCCATATCGTGTTCAGAGCTCCTTGAAGTTCTCCGAAGACAGCCGAGGCTCCAAAAAGAAGTGTCACCAAGCCGATTACCGAAGCTACCGTACCGGCGGTTGGGCGGTTCGACTTCTCAATCATTGATTTCACCACCTCGGCTCCAGATTTTCCAAGAATGCCCCTAAGCTGATCGACTAGCTGGCCAGACGCGGCAACTTCTCCAAATACAGCACCAGCAATCGCTGTAACGATCACCAGAAGCGGTGCTACAGATAGTATCGTGTAAAAAGCAAGGGCCGCCGAGAGCCTCGGCGCATTGTCTTCGACCCAATCGATCCCCGCGTCTCGCAAAATCTTCCAAGCAAGTTTTAAATTCATTGCATATCTGACTTCGCGAAAGCTAAAGAATGGAACCAGTAGGTCTACGTCTTTGAAATAGCATTTCGCATGCCAGAGAAAGAAAGACACACGTTATTTGCGGCGCTCGACAACTAGAAGCGGAGAAAAGCCAGCATACTCACCGACAAGTACAAGCGATCTTTTCATGACGTAGAGAAATTGGAAGCCCTGATTGCTTGGGCGTCATGTTGGCAGCCACGAACGCGTCGTTCTCTCGCATGAAAACATTCCAAGAAATCTTTTGGCAAGCTTTGCATCATCCTCCATCTTGACGGTCTTGTGGCACACCACTTGCTAGGCATTGTCTGTTGACAGATTGCTACCAAGGCGACTGTTGACTCGACTTTTTACTTGTCACACAAAAGACTTTTTTTAGGTTTGGAGAATTAATTATGGGATCACAGACGATGGGACAAGGGGATAGATCGGGCTCCCGCACAGAAGCCGCTCGGCATTCAGAAGGAGGTTGGGCGAAAGCAATTGAGGAGGAGACAGCAAAACTTCCTTCCGATGCTTTCCTCCTGGCCGCCGGCGGAGCGATCCTCTTGTCTCTCACGTTGAAGCTTTCGGGTCGAGACCATCAATCGCTTTTCGTAGGGCAGTGGGTTGCCCCCGTCTTGCTACTCGGCTTGTATAACAAACTGGTTAAAGTGGCTGGCTCTGACCGTCTGTCTGCCTAACTCACCGATACCAGTCGAAGAACGCCTAGAAATGGCTTCTAGCCAAGGTAAAGCCGAAACGCTCAATTTTGAGGAGGTGTCGGTCTACGATCGGTTGATGGAGATGACAAATGGGCGTGGTCCCGACAGATGTATCGACGCCGTCGGGTGTGAAGCTCATGCTTCCAGTTCGCCAACTGCGTTGATGGACAAGGCCAAGGAGCAAGTCAGGCTTCAAGGAGATCCACAGTATGTCCTGCAGGAAGCGATTAAGAGTTGTCGAAAGGGGGGAACGATCTCGGTGCCCGGCGCCTATGTTGGCGCGTCCGATGCTGTTCCGATGGGTGCGTTTATGAACAAGGGCCTGACCATGAAGTCGGGTCAAACGCATATTCAGCATTACATGAAGCGTCTACTGAAAAAGATCGAATCGAACGAAATCGATCCATCTTTTGTAATCGCGCATCGAGTCAAACTGAAGGATGCGCCCGAAGCGTATAAGACTTTTCGAGATAAAAAGGATAGATGCATTAAAGTCGTCTCGTACCCATAACACCATAACACGGAAGCGTCATTCCGTTTTTAGCTCCGTACAAAAGCTGGGCGAGCGAAGTGATTCGCCCGTTCACTGCTGACGAAAGTTCATAAAAAAAAACAGGACGATTAAGCTTGTGCTTGATCAATCCCTTCATAGCCTCGCACGTTTTAGCCCGTGCAGATTTGCTAGTCTCATCAAATGCTTTCTCGACCCGCGTTACCTGAGTGCGCCACTCGGCTAAAAGGAGGGTGGACATCCAAACCTTCGTTACCGCGGCCTAATTCGAGTACGTTCGTTAACTCGTCCGTATGCGTCCTCAGCGGCTAATCGTGCCTGATCCCATGTCATGCTGGACGCACCTCCCTCGGATTCCCAGCGTTCTCTTGCGATCACTTCCCGATCCTTGAAATCCGAATGCAGCGATGCATCGTAAGATTCCCAGCCCGCGCGGTAGGCAGGTTCGTAATCTTCGTATTTATATTCGTCCGAATAATAGGGCTGCTCCGCGTAAGCATCTCGCCAATAGGTCGCTTCAACGGTCGGATCAATATTTTCTGCGACGGCCTTTCCGGCATAAGCGCCCGCAATGCCGCCAACAATCGTTCCAACCACGGTGCCAATAGGGCCAGCAACCGTTCCTGTCGCAGCTCCGGCTGCCGCTCCACCCAAAACTGCCCCGAGTCCTGTCCCCAGGGGATGAGCGCCGGGCTCGCCAGTTAGCGGATCTTCGTTGTTAAACTCATGCTTAGTCGAATGCATTGGTTGTGATTTCTTTTCCATTTTAGTATTCCTTAGGGATTGGGACCGATCGAATGCCTTCCGACTGGTAGGCGATAGGTAAATGGAATGCAATTACAGTGCCAATTCTTCCAGTCTGCACACTCCGTCGAGCGTCCAGTCCGCTCTGAAATCGTGTGAATTCAGGAAAACATTGAAAACCCACGAATTCAGCCACGGCAGTTTGGGATCTGCCGCTCGCCTAGCAACCGGATCATAATGTGGTGTCGGGTTGGAACTCATCTTGACTTATATTCGACCAATTCAGGCGGTAGCACCGATGGAACAGCCGCCATGCGGGCAATTGTTGTTGATTGATCATGTCCCAATCCGTTCGGCATCACGTTTGCTACATTTCAGCGCGACCGAGCTTGAAAATTGCTCGTGTATTGATTTTCTCCGCTAGAAAAGTAGGACCTACGCATGAACACTTTATCCCTTTACGGTAAGACGATCGCATTCCTTGCAACAGATGGAGTCGAGCAAGTTGAACTAACGGAACCCTGGAATGCCATGCGAGGAGCAGGGGCCGAGGTGATATTGGTTTCACCCAAGGCTGGGAAAATACGTGGAGTGCATCACGACCTACCTGGTGACGAATTTGAGGTAGATGTGGTTGCGTCTGAGGCCGACGCGGAGCTTTACCATGGCTTGGTTTT
>JBBRJI010000370.1:0-6207 GCA_038219625.1 Pirellulales bacterium
AGAGCCTATCAAGTCTGCTATTCAAGAGGGCTTGATCGTACTTCAAATTCCGAGTCTCAATCGCAAGGAGTTGATGAGCAATGGGACGGATATCGGCAATTGGCCGACACAGGCGAGTCAACTGACCGACGGCACTATCCCACCCATTATGCGAATGCTAATCGAGTCCGAACTAGGCGGCCAGGCTCTCTTAAACGAACTGCCTGCCTCCGGCCGATTGGTCGAGTTGGATACGAAGGACGAACAGGCTCGAGCCACGCTGGTGAAACTGACGATCATGACGAAGCAACTCATGCAGAAGTTGGCAAACGAAGGACAAAGAGGCTTTCGCTCGTCCGTTGAACGGCTGGTTTCGACGTCCGGACCACTCTTAGCCAACGATCGCAGTACGCAACAGAACCCATGGCTTGACCGATTCGCCAACGGAGTACCACCCGATCTATTTCGAGCCGCTTGGAATGAATGGTTTGAAAACGGAAGCACTGTGCCATTGGCAAGCCAAAACCCGCTACAAAGTCTTTCGCCTGTACGCCTCTCCACAAGCCTTCGACGCGACGACGACGATTTGCTCGGCAAGAGTTCCAATTTGAATTCCGATGATGATTATCTACTGGGGAACGATCCTAGCAACCTTTTGGATTCGCAAGGGCAAAAGGATCCGCCCTCGGAACGATTTAAAGACTCGCGAGCTTGGGATCAACTTGCCTTTGGCGGATGGATGATCGATCGACAGCGAATGGCTATCGTCTACGTACCGAGCGCGCATGCTGATGGTTGGCTATCGAGATGGATCGAGCTTGAGGAAATGAGACCAAGCGAGAACTTGCTACCCAATGAGGGAGGGCAGAATAAAATAGCGATGGCGAAGCAGTGTCGACAGTGTCACTCCCTTCAAGCTGCACTCAAACACGACGAACCCTTGCGCCCTGACAACTGGACCAATTCTTTTCGCCAAGCCAACCAAAGTCCACTGAGTCAAATGATGTTTGCATCTGCGGAAGGATCGAACGCATGCTGGAAATCGAAAAGTCGAGCAGCCAACCTTAAGCAAATCACCAAGTTCGACCACACTCCGCACCTGACGTTGCCCAAGATTAGCGATTGCCGTTCTTGCCATCAGTTAGAATCATCGACTATGGCTGGTTTTTCCTCGGTTCCTGTTGCGACAGATGCGACAGATGCGACAGATGCGACATCGTCCGACGCGCCTCACGGAGAATTTGTCCCCATGCAAAAAGCCCAATGCGCTGGCTGCCATCAACCCAGCGCAGCAGGCGAGTCCTGCACGCAGTGCCACAATTATCATGTCGGAGTCAAAGGATGGCTTGAGGCACGAAAATAGCTCACTAGTTTGTGCCGTTCGTGCTTTGTCTAACCAATTCAATGCTCGGGAGGGTGAGGCAGGGCCGGGTGTTAAAGGTTGGGGGCTGACACGATGTTTTGCGTATCCATTTCACTCGATAATACTTCCACCTCTATCCCGATAAGGATTACAGCAAGTAGCCGGGGGTCACCGCGAAGCGGCGCACTCCCGGGAAACGAAAGGACAAGCGAATGGCCCTGAAGGGGTCAAAGATTCTTCGATCCTTCTTCGAAGGGCGGGCTGATGTACCAGTTGCCTACTTCGAATCGGCTGCTTCTACGCGAGCTTTGACCTCAGCTCTCATTCTTTTCTAAGGTGACTGTGACGAGATTCCTATCGGAAAAAGTTTATCCATTTGGCTGTGGACCGGTAAGTTATCATCGATCGCTAGCAGCGTCGGCCACGGCACTGACTACTCGTGCCGTAGGGCCTCGATCGGGTTCATTTTGGCGGCCCGCATGGCTGGATAAATGCCGAACACCAGGCCGACCGCCAACGAAATAAAGAAGGCCCCAGGAATGCTTTCAGGAACCACCGCTGGCTGGACTGTTCGCACAACATCGGGTAGACCAGCCATTTGTTTGGCGAACCATAAATTAGCCAGTATTCTAGCACCGTTGACGGCTGGACCGCACAGCAGTCCAAACAGAATTCCTGAAATGCCCCCGGCCAAACTCAATACGCTCGTCTCCACCAAAAACTGTCGGATAATATCCCGACGCTTGGCTCCCAGAGCGCGGCGAATCCCGATTTCCCGCGTGCGTTCTGTAACCGTTGCCAGCATGATGTTCATGATTCCAATACCGCCGACCAACAAGGAGATGGCAGCGATCATCCCCATGAAGGCCATGAACATGGCGCGTGTTGTTCGTGCTTGTTCTAACAACTCGAGCGGAACCACCACCGCCACATCTTCCATGCGATCATGGCCTGAAAGTGCATCTTGAACCAATTCCGCAGTTCTTTTTACGTCCGAAACCTCGCGTACCCTTAAGGTGATTTGATTCAGTTCAATACTCTCGCCTTCTGACGAACTTGCGCTAAAACTCCTGACTTCATCTCCAATTCGCTGCTGAAGCGTTTTGATTGGGATATAAACATCGTTGGAGAAATCTTGGGCGGCCATCGAGCCTCCGATGGCTGCGGTTGCGCTCTTGGGCTCGAGCACTCCGACCACCAAGTAGAAATTCTTGTTTTGTGGCATGTAGATGCGTTGACCGATCGGGTCTTCATACGGAAACATCTTATCGGCCACTTTCGCGGCGATCACGCAATGGGTGTCCATCGCAAAGTTTTCAGCATCGGTAATAAAATGTCCCGACCGGATTTTGAGCCGAGTCACGTCCGCGTATTCGGGTGTGCAACCAACCAATCGACCGTCGAGCTTCCGATCTTTGAACTGAAACTGACGTCGCATTTCCCGAATTGGAAGAGCGCTGCGAATGGTTGGAACCGTTGAAACCAGCAGATCGAAGTCCTCTCGAGTCAATCCATACGGCGTCAGGCCTGTGGCCGACATCTTTTCGCTCGGTGGCTTAATCGTTCGAATCATGATGGTATCGGCGCCGAGACTTTCGATTTGCTTCTGAGCCTCATCGCCGATCCCTTTGCTGATAGCCAACAGCCAAATCACGCTGGCCACGCCGATAAAGATACCGAGCACGGTAAGCAGTGATCGAAGCGGGTGAAGCCAAAGGCTTTTGACGCCAAGCTGTATAGTTCCAATCCAGAGACTCATTCTTATTCTTCAGTCGGCATGTTATCTAGAGCGTACTTGGCCGCGGTATCGCGGACTTCCTGAGAATTCAGACGGTCCCACTGCAACCGACCGTCCTTCAAACGAACGACACGTTTCGCTCGCTTGGAAACTTCGTCTTCGTGCGTTACTAAAATAATCGTCTTTCCCTCGTTGTTCAGCTTCTCAAACAATTGCAAGATTTCTTCCGCGGTCCGTGAATCCAGATTACCTGTCGGCTCATCTGCGAGAATAAAGAAGGGGTCGTTAACCAGCGAGCGAGCAATCGCGACGCGTTGCTGCTGTCCACCGCTCAACTGCGTTGGGCGGTGAGTGAGGCGTTCACCTAGTCCAACCAGATGGGCCAACTCGATACTTTTTTCTTTTTGTTTTTTGGTCAGCGATCTGCCCTGGTAGAACAGGGGCACTTGAATGTTCTCAACAACTGTCAACTGTTGGATCAAGTTGTAGGCTTGAAAAACGAATCCAATGCGTTGTGACCGGATATCAGCAAGCTGATCATCGTTCATTTTCGCGGCATCGTCCGAACCCAACCACAAGCTACCTGAGGTGGGCTGGTCTAAGCACCCAAGCATGTTGAGCAAGGTGCTTTTGCCCGATCCCGACGGACCCATGATGGCGACATAGTCCCCTTCGGGAACGTCGAACGTGACGCCGCGTAAAGCGCGAACCGTTTCACTTTTTAAGACATACTCTTTTTTTAAGTCCGCGACACGGCAAGCATATCGTATCGCTTGGGCTGGTTGAGTAGCAATCATTAGTTGGACGGCGCTCCTCGTGCAGCACCGCTGCCACCGCCACCACCACCTCCACCAGCAGACATGAACTTCTGAAGCCGTGCGGCTATTTCCGCTTGATCGATTGAACCATCCTTATTGGTATCGTAGTCGGAAAAACCGTTCTTCATTCGCTCGTTGTCGGCTACTTCTATTTGACTCAGCTTGCCGTCGGTGTTGGTATCCATTCTTGCCAGCATGGCCACCGCCGCTGCATTCGGATCCATGTTTCCACCGGCCCCTGGAGGCCCACCCGCAGAAGGTCCGTCCGTAGCGGAGCGGAGACCGCCGCCACCAGTTCTCGGACCTCCGCCGCCCGTCGGCGTTGGAGGAGCCGAAGCCCCAATCTTGGCTAAAGTCTCACGATCGTCGACTTCCGTTATTTCTGGAATGTTCATCTTGTCGAGGTGGTTGCGCGGGTCGAGCACAACCATTTCTTGTGGACTGATGCCCTCTCCCACAGTGACAAATTTGTCATTCGTGACCCCGATTTTGATTTCGCGAGTTTCCCACTCTTTTCCCTTTTGGACCAAAACGAAATGGTGCTTCTTGGTCTCATAGACTGCATGGACCGGTATCTGAACGGCATCAGGAATCTGCTCGACAAAAATTCGAACCTCAGCCGTCATACCCGTACGAATTTCCTCAGGCGGATTCAGAATTTTTACGATGACCAGGTACTCCTTAACAGTCGATCCCCACGAGCTGCTTTGCTCCGCATACTTATTGACTTTGATCACCTGTCCGAGAAGCTCGTTTGCCGTCGCCCCGACGTTGATCTTCACCGGCATACCATCGCGAATCAACGTGATCCGCGACTCGTTAACTTTCGCCTTGACTTGCATCCGTGTTGGGTCAGGCAGCAAGAAGATGGTTTTCTGTTCTTGAACGAGAACGCCCGCGGCGACCACAAAATCGCTACTTCCGCGACCCCCTTGCCTGTTCGCGTAGACAACTTGGCCATCCGCGGGAGCCAGAACGGTGCAAGCCGTAACCTGCCCTTTGATCTCTTCAAGCTTTTCTTTCTCTTCGATAAGTGTACTTTTGTCCGAATCCAGCTTCGCTCGGGCAGTTTCAATGTCGCTATTAAGCTGAACCAGCATTTTCTCTTTCGTAAGCTTATCTAGAACTCTCAGCCGGCCTTGGGCCGATTCCAGCGAGCGCTGCGCATTTTGTACTGCAAACTGCTCCGACTCGATTTGCAAAGCTTTGAGTGTCCCCTTGGCCGCAAGTCGTTCGCCACTCTGCAACGATAACTCCGCTTTTCGAAGTCCTTGTTGGGCAAGAGCAATCTCACTCAATATCGTTTTCTGTTCCGTTTGGTAGGTGCCTTCAAGATATTCTTGTTTGGCAATAGCGGCCTTGCTGACAGCCGCTTCACTACTGATCAGAGTGGATTCAACCGTACTGACTACGATCCGCTGGTTCTTGGCGTCTTGCTCCAGGCCGGACGAATCCAATTGGCACAGCTTGTCCCCTTTTTTGACGATCGCGCCTTCGGTAATCAATGTCAGGATGGGAGTTCCGCTACCCCCTCGACCCTTAACCTCGCATTTGACTTCGTTATTGCTACTGCTTTCGATTTCGCCCTGTTCCAAGACGATATGATCGAAAGGACCTGTCTGCACTTCATGAAGAAGGGGATCATCATCCGAAGCTGCGTACATGCCCGTCCCTTTGGACTGCCACCATGTGTAA
Source organism: Pirellulales bacterium (assembly GCA_038219625.1). GTDB lineage: Bacteria > Planctomycetota > Planctomycetia > Pirellulales > Pirellulaceae > JBKCUI01. Next base: position 5,594 of record JBBRJI010000370.1, read on the forward strand.
CCACCTATGCCACAAATGGCCGTCGCCACAATCAAAAAAACGATTGCTTTGACAGCGCCTCGCCTGAGTTGGGATCGCTTGCGATGTTGAATTGACATTTTGACAGGTGGGGTTGGTAGGAGGGTGAGCTTGTCAAACCGGTTTCGATTGCAATGACAGCTTCAGGTATTATCTACGACAGTCAATTGCAATTCCACCAGGAAATTGTGGATTACGGTCCATTTCGACACCAAAGATTGTCGTTGAAACTTTACAAACCCCTCGCACTCCCCCAAGTTTCGTGACAAAAGCCAAATCCGAGGCAGCTCGACGAGGTACTTTGTGCATCCACGCTAACGCCAGTACCGTTAGACGAAATTTATGCAAAATTGGACTTCATGGAACGGTATTGGGGTTCACAGTCGCTTTGCATTACAAATTTTAATACCATAGCGGGAACGGGAACGGGAACGGCAGACAGAAGACTGCCAGGCCAGACCGGCCAGGCCACCGTGTGGCACACCCAAAGCGATTAGCGATGGGCGTGGGAAGCGTGGCAAATGACTCTAGCGATTCACCACGCCCTTCGTACCTCAGAGCGTGCCGCCCAGTTTATCGGTAGATTTCAAACTGCC
>JBBRJI010000371.1:0-6197 GCA_038219625.1 Pirellulales bacterium
ATACCCCCTTGTGTGCTCAGCAGCAAGAACTGTGGCCCCATCATTTTTTGGATGTCCCAGCCCATGCCGGCATTTTGAGTCCAACCGAAAAGGTCGCCGCTCGACCAAGTCCGTAGCATCTCATCCGTCAGCGGTAATTTCCCTTGTGGCCCTTCACCTTGGGTGGCTGTCGCCAGTGCAGGCTCGCTGCTACCAAACCAACTCTTGAGAGTGAATGTACTTGCCATAAATGGATCGACCGTGTGTTTGGGGACAAAAACGAAAAAAGCAAAGGCAGCTTGATTTAAGCTGCCTTTGCTAGTTTGCACAATTCGATTGTAATTGCTAGGTGCGTCGGTCATATAGACCCACTTTACCGATTGAGTGCCACACCGAAGGTGAAGGCTGGCATGACCAAGTTCTGATTGTCCGAGAATTGGTTGCCTTGCTCGGTGTTGGTCGAGCCTCGCCAGATCCCTCGAGCGAAGTAAAGCAACGCAAATCCACCGCGAAGGTCTAGATACTTGCTGGCTTTGTAGGCACCCTCAACTCGCAAGTCGAAGCCGATCGTGGACGCTTCGCCCCTGCGACCGCTGTACGTTGCCGTTTGAAGGTTGTCGGTCAGGGCTACAACACCGACCGCTGGAGCCGCAGCGTACGACGATGTGGTGGTCACTTGGCTGCTGGACTGAGATTGATATACGTGTCCACCGAAGAACTTCATGTCGTTGGAAAGTGTCCAGCGATTGATGAACTTGGTATACCGGAATCCCGCTTGTCCTAACAACATATTATTGTCTGTCTGGACGCGATCTCTTAAAAGCGTTTCGAACGATTGACCAGCTACTAGAGGTGGCAATGGTCCGACTGGAACAAGACCTGTCGAGTAGACGTCGTTGGCAGCCCCATCTCCAAAGAATGCATATCGCAAGCCAACCATTGGTTCCAAAATGCCACCGTATCGGTAGGGTTCCATTCGCCAGACCTTGTTTGCTTCAAACGAGGCGAATGAGCCTACGTTGACGCTGTCCTGGATAATGTACTTGCGTTCATCCGCAAAGTCGTTTCGAAACGCTTGCGGCTGGATTGCAACGTTCGTAGCGACCGTGATGAATTGGTTGAGTCGCTGCTGTTCGAACTGATTGTAGACGTTGGGTCCACTTACGTTCATGGCGGAAAACATCCAGCCGGACTCTTTGTTGTTCATCCAGCCGAAGTCGAATCGGTTTCCCCAAGTGTAGTCGATCTTGTTACTGGCCGACTCGGTGTCAGATCGGTTGAGACCGATGTTCAACCGATCGTAGGTCACGAAAAAGCCGGTATTAGCACGCTGCCGTGCGGTCAAATCCTGCAAGTCCTGTAGCTGCACAGGTGCAAAGAATTGCCAATCAGGGTCGAAGGACATGGTCTCCGAAAAGGGATGGTATCCCTCGTTAGAGAATCCTGCCTGACCTACGACGGCAAAAGCCGCCAACACAAACATTCGAATCGTTCTTTGCAACACGGACATAATAATCTCTTCCACCGTTCCACTAAGGCTATTCACGATTCGATAGGAGTATCCAGTCGATCGCATGAAATCGGGTTGTGCAGCTAGTATCGGAACTGCCGGTGCTTGAAATTGAATCGGTTTAGGTAAAGCGTAGCGAAAAATCCGATCCTTTCGTGCGATTTATTGCTAGCCTAAGCTCACAGGATGTGGGTTTGGCCGGTGAAGGACGCTTCTAAGTGGTTTTGCTTGAATCCTGAAAGAGCCACCCTTTGTTTGCCACACGTTCGTTTCCGTGGTTGAGCGAGGCCACCACTTTGCTCTTTTCCTAACTATGATAGTGAGGTGGATTCTGACAATTGATTCAAAACTTATGGACATGGAACAAATGCCAAGATTGTACGACAGATCGCCTTGGAGCCTCCTTTTCTTGACGTTCCTGACGGTCAGCGGCTTTCTACCAACCAGCGCCGCGGACGTCTCGCGCGCCATTCGACTCGTGGATCGTCCGGCTCTTTCACCTGACGGTAGCAAAATCGCATTTTCCTGGAATGGCGAACTTTGGTCGGCAAACAGTGACGGTGGAAATCTGGCACGGTTGACCAGCAACCCGGCGAGCGATACTCAGCCCCTATTTTCGCCGGACGGCAACCGTATCGCTTTCGTCAGCACCCGAACTGGTTCACCCCAAATATTTGTGATGCAAACGGATGGAACACTTCCAAAGCAGGTCAGCTTCCATTCGGCTGGCTACAGTTTGGCCGATTGGTTTCCAGATGGCAAATCCGTTTTGGCGATTGGGGCTCGCGACCATTTTCATCGCGACGCGGAACGGCTAATCCAATTGGATATTACCGAACGCCGGGCGGAAAAAATCCTTGTCAATGCTGCCGTCGAAAACGCAAAACTTTCTCCGAATGGTAAACAGATCCTGCTGAATCGCGAAGGGGAGCGTTGGTGGCGAAAAGGCTACACAGGCGAACGCTCCTCGCAAGTCTGGTTGTTCGATTTGGAGTCAGGCGAATTCAAAGAGCTACTGCATGAAGGGGTCGAGTGCATGTGGCCTCTGTGGATGGCCAATGGGAAGGGATTCTATTTTACCAAAGGGGATTCCCAGGGATTCGACCTCTGGCAATATCGATTTGCAAAGAACGAGAATAAGCCCGCTTCGCAAAAGAAGATCGTGGACTTCGAGGAGGATTCGATCGTTTTTCCAGCGATATCTCGCAATGGAAAAACCATTGTCTTTCGTCACCTGTTCGACTTATATCGGTTCCAACCGGGCGTTGACGAGCGTCCAATCAAAATAGAATTGACTCTACAGCAGGATGCGGATCTGCCCGAAGATATTTTGCGACGCAAATTCACCGCGGCGGACGACATAGCTTTTACGGACGATGGCTTAGAAATCGCCTTGATCGCTGGCGGCGATGTGTGGGTCATGGATACGAAGTTGCGAGAACCGCAAAGAGTCACCAAGACCGATGGTTATGAACAGGATGTGGTGTTTTCTTCCGACGGCCAGAGCCTCCTCTTCACTTCCAACCACGCTGGACAGACGGATATTTGGAAAGCCACAAGAAAGAACCCAGAAAAGTTTTGGTGGCAGAACAAGGAGTTTAACCTTGAGAAACAGACGGACGACCTGCAGGTCGAAAGCGACCTGCGATTCACGCCGGACACAAAACACCTACTCTTCCAGCAGGGGCGTGGTGATCTGGTAATCATGAACCTGGCATCCAAAGAGAAACGCACTTTAGCCACCGGGTTCAGCGGTATCGGTTTCGACGTATCACCGGATAGCCGTTGGGTAGCCTATTCGTCACAGGACAACGACTTCAATAGTGAAATATGGATCACTGCTCTACAAGGTGACGCGAAGCCGGTGAACATTTCTCGTCATCCGGACAACGACCAGAATCCCAAGTTTTCGCCGGATGGCAAATTGCTCGCATTCACTGGTCGTCGCTTCGACGAAGAAGTCGATATCTACTACGTGTACTTAAAGGAAGCCGATGACGAGCAAACGTCGCGAGAGCGTCGCATCGATGAAGCCATGGAATGGATGAAAAAGAAACGCAAGGCAGAGGGAAAGGAAGCTGGCGCCAAGAAGGCGGATAGCGAGAAAGGCAAAGAAGAGAAGAGCGTCGACGAAAAGGGGGACAAGCCAGCCGATGGCGACGCAAAAGACGAAAACAAGAAAGAGGACGCCAAAAAGAAAAGCGAACCAAAGCCGGTTGTTATCGATTTCAAGAACATACACGAACGCTTGCGAAGGCTAACGGTCCCGAACAGCACTGAGGGTGCTTTGGTCTTTTCACCGGACGGAAAGAAACTAGCCTTTGCCGCCACGGTCGACGGAAAACGTGGTTGGTACACCGTCGAATTCCCGGCTGAGTTGACACCGAAGTTACTGTCTAGCACGACCGGTGCTCGCGCGGTTTGGACGGAAAAAGCGGGTGGTATCTTGTTTTCGCAAAACGGCATACCCGCCAAACTCGAACCTAGTGGAAAACTCGAAAGCTACTCAGTTGCTATATCGCAGGAATCTTCGCGATCTGGCTGGTTGCGAGCTGGCTTTGAAAAAGCTTGGCTTGTCATGCGGGATACGTGGTACGACGAACGCTTGGCCAATCGCAATTGGGACGAAATTCGACGCAAGTATTTGCCCGTAGCTGCCGAGCTCCGAAGCGTTGACGCACTCGGAGACGTGGTCGAACTGATGCTGGGCGAGTTGAATGGATCGCACCTTGGTTTCACTCCTAACCTTGCATCCAGTAACCTTGCATCCAGAATCAGCGTGGTAGAAGGGTGGCGCGATGAAACTGCGCATTTGGGAGTTCGCTTCGTCGAGAATCACAAAGGCCCGGGGCTATTGGTTCGGGACATCGTGCCGGGCGGGCCAGCCGACCGGGAGACGAGCAAGCTACAAGCGGGAGATGTTATCCTCGCCTTGGATGGCCATCCCGTGGATCCATCGATCGACCTTACCACGATCCTCAATGGCCCGATGGATCGCGACATCGCCGTCCGCATTTCGCGTAAAACGGATGTCGATGGAAAGCCCATCGATCCGAAAGAGATGGAGTTCGTTGTCCGTCCGATATCATACGCTCAAGCTCGTTCGCTGCTCTACGATCTCTGGCTTGAGAGCAATCGCAATGCAGTTAACAAAGCAAGCCAAGGAAAACTTGGATATCTTCATATACGTGCGATGGACATGGGTAGTTTTTACGAATTCGAGCGACAGCTCTACAACGTAGGCTACGGCCGCGAAGGACTTGTTATCGATGTACGAGATAATGGCGGCGGATCGACAACCGACCTTTTATTGACTGCGTTGACTCAGCCCAAGCATGCCATCACTGTACCGCGTGGAGGCAGCCAAGGTTATCCGCACGATCGGATCGTGTATGCCTCGTGGGCCAAGCCGATCATCGTGATCTGCAATCAGAACAGTTACAGCAATGCAGAGATTTTCAGTCACGCTGTGAAGACCTTAAAACGCGGCAGGGTAGTTGGGGTTCAGACCGCTGGCGGAGTCGTCAGCACCGGCTCGGCTGCCGTCAACGATGTTGGTCGGTTGCGAACCCCGTTTCGCGGTTGGTTCCTGCCAGACACGGGCCAAGACATGGAACTCAACGGTTGCGTGCCTGACGCCATCGTTTGGCCCAAGCCGTCTGAGCTTCCTGATGGGATCGATCGTCAATTGGATAAGGCTATCGAACTCCTGTTGCAAGAGGTCGGCCTAGGAACGGCTGCGAAAGAACTGATCTATGCGACGGAACGCGCTACTAAGTGATCCCTTTGGTGCACTCCGCATCCGCTAAACCAGTTCTTCTATTTCCTGTTTGCTTGGTTGTGACAAGATCACCCAGACGGTTGATGCAACCACCAGCCCCATCCCGATCATACTACCCATGGTCGGGATGCGTTGTTCCAGTAACCATTTCACCATCGCTGCCACCACGACTTGTGAGAGCCCAACGACACTTACTCTGGCAGGCGAACCAGTCGCGAAAGCCTTCGTCAGACAAAGTTGGCCGACCGTAGCGGCAATCCCGACCCCTATCAACCGCATCACACTTGCCAAATCGATAAGCCGTGTTGGTTGCGATACAGGAATAACCAACCACACTACAAGACTACAAGCGGTCGCGACGCCTGAGAAGTGTGCGACCACGGCTCGTGTGTCGACATGCTTGATACGATGCAAGTTGATCAAAGCCACACCGCTTAACATTCCTGCCAGGATGGCCATCGGGATCGCCGTTCTTGGGTTGGAATAGCTGCTTTGCGGTGCATCAGCGACGACGCTACTAGCGTACACCATCCACATTCCGAGACAGCTAATCACCAACGCGATCCACGTCTTTTTCGATGGTAGAATTCCTAGTATTGGCCAGGACAAGATAGCAACCCAGAGCGGGTACATATTCGTTAAGGACAAGACGATTTCAACGTCGTAGTGCGTCAACGCATAGAATCCACAAATCATGCTTGCCCAGCCCGAAAGCGACCTAATCCAGAGCGTTAACGGTTTGAAAAAGACGAGTCTTGCTCCAGCACCGAGGGCTAAGGCTATTGCAAGAAACGTAGCCACACCGGACCGCACCATCGTAATCCATGGGTAACTAAACTGTTCCTTGAGCGATTCGGCCAGCAAAGCCATAAATGCAAAGAAAATTGACCCAACCAGCATCCATATGTAAGCCAAAAAAGTCTCCTC
>JBBRJI010000372.1:0-6194 GCA_038219625.1 Pirellulales bacterium
GTGTCTGGGTTGGTGAATCCCGTATCGAAGAAGCCGTTGAAGTTGCGGAAGTGGTAACGTTGTTGTGCATTGCGATGCACGGCTTCCAAGATGATATCTTCTTTTTGATAGTGGTTTTTCACGGGCAAGTGTGTTCGATTCCAGGGTGGAAAGCGCTTTTCGGTTATGTGGGGCTTTAGCTCGCCGGATCGACGGTAATCAAATTCGGCGTCGGCCAACTCGGTTTTCGTAGCCTCCAGGAACCGCGATACAATGCGCGACCTCACATCGTTCTTGGCTAACGATAAGATGAATAGCGCGCGATTCAAGCTGACGGTGTCCATGGCGTGCAGTGACAGCAGTTTGTTCTCGGTATTTAAGAACTCGGAGTTCATGGCGTACAGTTCGTCGATGAAATCACGACCGAAGAACGAGTACAGATAGCGACGATCGCGATCCACTTGATAGTGCCCTTCCATCGCGCACTGTTCGGCGATCATGGCCGCTTCGGATTGGATGGCCCGTCTCAACAGGTTGAGGGACTGATTGACCAGGAACCGAGACAGGTCGATGCTTCCTTCGGCATCGCCGACCACCTTTTCCATCTTGTCCCCTTTTTCGCCGTTGACTTGAACGGAGAAGATTCCAATTTTGATCTGGCCAACAGGGGAATCGATCTCGTTGATCATCGTCCGGATCTTATTGATTCCCTTGACTGGGCCTCGGAGTTGAATGAGACCCTCGCCGATGACGCTGATCGAGACTTGCGTGACGGGATCGACCGAATGCATGTCGCCAGCGACGTAGGTATCTGGGTCCGTTTCGGCGGCGGAGACTTCGTCGCGGAATTGTTTGGCTTTGGTACGTGCTTCCTTGGCTTCGGCGGTGGCGGATGATTCTTGCTTTACCAGTTCAGTTTGGCGGAGGGCTGCCACCGTTTGTTCAAGAGAAGCTACGTTTTTTGTGAGAGATTCGATGGCTGACGGTCCGCCCATCCGAGCTAGGTTTTGCTGGTCTTGAGCGGTACGCTTCTTATTTGCTTCTAGCCGTGACGTGAGTGCCGTTTTGGTAGCAGGATCTATTCCAGGAATCGCCAATTGACGATTCAATTCGGTTTCTTCCGCTCCATCACCAGCAACGTCGTTCTTTAGTCCTTGGGTTGTTGCAAGTGCTTGACGTGCGTCGGCTAGTTGTTGCTCTTTGGTTCGGGCTTGTTCGGCTGCTTGTACTGCTTCGCGTTCCGCTTTGCGACGATCATCAACCGCATCGTTGGCATCATCGCGAGATTTTTCAGCCCGACGTTCCGCTTGGGTTACGGCTGCTTGATTGTATGAACGAATGTTGCGATTGATAATTTCAGCTACGCGGTGTGCATCCCGGTAATAGTAGAGTCGAGCGACTCTCGTTTCGACAAAATCGGCGGGATTGAAGCCTTCTTTGGGAATGGATTGTTTCTGCGGAGGCGCATAGGGCGTAAATTCAACATGCTGACCAAATTTGCGACCGGCCAAAGAGGAAAACACCCACGTTTGAACCTTGCCGTTTCCGGCTTCATTGCCCGCTTTGTCCTTGAGCGTGCTTTTGACGACAAGTTGGTACTCGCCTGCAATTAAATTTCCCACCGGCAGTTGAACAGTTCTGCCCTCCAAAACGGGTTCTTCTTCCAAAGTGATGCCGGTTGGATCAAATTTGCCTGTCGTATTCTGACGGAGAACTTGGAACTGTTCCTTTTTGGGAGAGTCAATGTCATCTGCGTCAAAGGTGATGAACAAGGTTGTTGCCATGCCCGTGCTAACAGGCCGTTCTACGAGTTCTGCATGCGTCAGCACTGGACCTCGATCATCCAAAACAATTTTGATGGAGCCCAAGGCAATTGAATTGGTTTCTCCCGACTGTTGGAACGCCACGTCAACCGTGTTGATGCCTTGACTTGTAAGATAGACCTTCACCGTATTGTTGGCACTGTCGGTCGCGGTTTGTGGAATGCTGTTTACGTACGGTATTAGTCTACCCTGAGTTGATGGGATACCACCAACCGTAATATCTAAAGACGTTATTCGTGTTAGCCAATATCCGCCCGTTGTCAGCGATGGAACGCCTGCGACAATTACAGGCGTAAGTTGGGCAGCTTTTGCATCGGCCAAGGTGAACGGTATTCGAAAAGTGGTTGCTGGGTCTTTTGCGGTTGCAGTGTTGCCTAGATCGTCCGTTAACCCCGTTGTTACAGAGCATTGATACTCGCCTGGGGGCTGCGGTTTAGTATTGAATTCCAATCTCACGATGTTGCCAGTTGCTGTTGTTGGCGTTATGAATGGAATCACGTTACCAAAACTTGGCGAAGCCCCTGCCACCTTTTGTTTGATAATGAGATTCGATGGAGTAACGGTAGAAGTCTTAACATCCTGGTCCGCGAATCGTACCTCCACAGCGTTTCCATCTATTGTCGTAATGCTGGAGATAATTGGCCCCTCCGTATCGAGAATGATGTCGAATGGCGCTGAAGAGTCTGGCCTTGTACCATCTGCATATGTTACGATTGCTAAAACTGTATTCCTTCCCGGACTTAGCTCACTCGTCAATTTCAAGGATAGTTCTGATGTGGTGAAAGGTTGTGGCGGAAGAAACACTTTCGTGTTGCGCGCGTCCACAATGCTAACGTGTCCTGGCTTTGATGAATTGACCTTAATGGTAGGACGAAGTTCGGCCGTTCTGTTGTTTACGTTAGGGGGGACCAGCCCGCCGATCGACACATTTGCTGGAGCAATGTAACCATTGCTCGTGGTCAAGAAACCACCAACTGCGATCAACATTGCAGTAATCACTACAGGCAAATATTTTTGTACTGCGAGTTTCATCTTCTAATCCTTTAGAAATCTGCGGGCGCATCCATGGGACGGATGATTTCTTAGTTCTGGGGCAATTGATTGTGGTTGGTTGCGTTCGCAAATCAAACGACGGGCTTAGCGGTTGGTTGGTACAAACGGCGTTTCCGTGCGTGCCTTTTTGATGCCTGCACCTCGGATCGAGCTGGCATAGTCTTTCTGCGGTTCTTGCTCGGCTTGGCTCTTGAGGTAGGTGACGCCGGGAATCATGTTGGTCAGCGTTTTCAGTCCGTCCGCACCTTTCCCGCTCAAGTCGCCAAGAGTGACTTTGATTCCGTGCAAAAAATCGCTGGCTTCCCCCGTTGCCTCTTTGCCCGATTGAATAACTGGCGAGTTTTCAAGCCCTTCATGGACATGCTCCGAGACATGCTCCCGCGCATCCTGGATATTGCGTCCAATACCCCGCCCGCCTTGGACCCTTACCACCGCCTTGTTCGGATTCCACGGAAAGTGCTTGAAAGTGACCGCCACTCGCTTATTGGGGTAGACGTAAGTAATGCTATGTTTGTTGTAAGCGATGCGCGGTGCGCCGGCTGGTAGCACAACGTCGACGTACATTCGTTCACCGGTCTTGGGATGGTTTGCTACCACGACCGTTGGGCCGCCATTGATAATTGGACCCTGAATTTCCTTGTCGCCACTGTAATAGTAGCGGTGTATATGTACCGCTGGCGGGATATCGACTTCCAAGCCTTTGACACCCTCAACAAATTGCGGGGCCGGCAAACCGCGCTCATGTGCCCCAGGATCATAGACCAATAAGTCATGTAACCCGTGCGCCACTGGCTCTTGAGCCGCCGTAGCACAGCACGTCGAAAGAAATCCAACTACTGCCAAACGGAGGCAAGGCACCAATCGAGACAGTCCCGAGTCGTGGTAACATCGCATAGATTGGTCCTTTGCAAGCGAAGCCATCGCCACGTTAGTCATCGTGAACAGCATAGGGGAAAAGCGTAATCGTTAAACTCTCTTTAACTCATACTATCGATGGCCTTTGGTTGTTTTCTTTAACTCAATGCCAACCGGGCGACAAAATGGAACGATTCTTCCGTCTCAGTCCTGGGTTTAGTGTGCAAATTTTGCTATTTCCCTCATTACCTCTTTTGCCGGCAAGATCGACGCAAGGGGGGTGGGTAAAATGGGAATGTGTTTCCGATCAAACGGGTCGCGTTTAGTTGCCACCAAAAAGCGAACGTCCCCCTGGTTGCTTGGTGCTTGGGGCAAGAAAGCCTAATGCGATAAGCTTTAACGATTCTCCGAAAATTGAGTCCGTTTTCTTCCGGAGGTATCTCGGTTTGCTGACTTGCTGTGATCTCTCGAATTCCATGCCACCGATCCAGACTATACGTCGTCGCTTCGTTTGACATCGAACACTAAGAGAGTTTGCCATGAAGTCACAAAGTGGTGCGATCTTGCCCGTAATCGTAATAGCCGCAGGTCTCGGGATGGGGATCCAAAGTGCTGTCCAGGCTGAGATTCATTGGCATCACACTTGCAATCGGTGTACCATCCCAAAGCACAACTATGGCCATGACAATGCACGCGGTACGGTCACAGGGTTTGCTGTCGCGAATTCCGTCGTCGAGAAAGGAACGCTAACACGCAAGCCATTCCATTTCCGAGCCATTGCGTTGAAACTCGACCATCTAAGTCTCGACCAAGTCGGGCTAGCAATCGATAAAGCCCAAGGACGATTAATCGCATCGGGACGCATCACGCACGACGGCGGCGATGGCGGCCTGATTGGCAGCAACGTTGTCATACGTATTCGTGCTTACGCTGCAGCTTCGGCCGACCCCATTCAACTCCCACCCGATGCCGTAGTCGTGTGGGAATCGGAATACAGTCTCTGGGTCCCTCGAGGACAAAAGCATATTTCCTTGGCACCAGCGCCGGAGAAGCAAAAGCGGTCCCTAGAACTGCAACGCAATTTCGACATCATCACCCACTTGGAAGTCGAAATGGAATACAGTCGAGATCGATAAGGCGAGCGATTACCAAGCGGGGAGCAAGGCAAGTGTTGCGGGCACCGCTGACGAATGGCGAGACGACCTGTTTGGTTACATTGACGGCATCGTCAAAGACCATAAAGCATCGCTTTTAAAGGCTGGTGGAATTGAAGATCACTTCCACCTTTTCCTGCGCATTCATCCCGAGTTCGCAATTTCCAAAACGATTCAACTTCTCAAAGCAAATTCTTCAAAATGGATCAACGATCAAAGAAAGTTGCCCGGAAGATTTGAATGGCAACGCGGTTACGGTGCGTTTTCGGTCAGTCAATCGAAGTTCGCAGTATGTCGCAAAAAAGTTTCTTGAGGAGCGGCGACTTTGTCGATTCGAATTCCGTCCAATTGAACTTTTTCCAACCATGCAACTGCGGCATCGGTCGATTGCAAGACTTTATCGCCTGGCTCCGACAAGTGCATCAAGTAGCGAACAATGTCCGTCTTTTCTTGTGGGCAGATCGATGCAAGTTCAAAGGTGCGTGCCGGTCGAGCCTCGAACGTAACGGAATCGTGCTGCTGACACCAACCTGATAGTTCTCCATTCACTCGAATCTGACAATTCAGCATGCATTCCATTCCTTTTCGGACCGCCAAGCTGGCTCGTTGACGCCGCTCTGGATCGAGCCACCGGAAGTGCGCATCCTCTTCTGCAGCTTGCCTGAGCACTTTGAGGATGCCGATCATGACTCCGTCGTTGAAGGTGATATGCGCATGAAAGGTTTTTGCTCGCGGGAATTGCTGCGGAAAGCCTCCGTTTGAATACTGTGAAGTTAGGATGAAATCGAAGCCACGCTCGCAAGCCTTTCGCCATGCTGGATCGTTCGACTGAGAAAAAGCGCGAGCCAAGTATTCAACTTGGGAATGCAAATTACCATTGTCATAGGAAGAGTCTTCGTTGCTTCGCGTAGCGAGAACTTTTGCGCGTTGTTCCGAAGTCAGACCTGCCGTCATGTCGTAGTCTTTGGGCCAACCACCGTCCGCTCGCTGAAACAAAAGTATATTGTCAACGATCTCGCGGACTTGCGTTGGTTTGTAGGTCGCTTGACCCTCGACGACCTGGATAAATCGAGTGTCATCCCTGAGGTTCCGCCAATGCGAGATGCTGCTTTGAAATCCAGAAACGTCGATCGGCTTGAGCACGTCGGACCGGCCTGAGACTTCCTGACCATACCCGCTGCTTCCCAAAAGGTACGCAACGATAACCAGGAACAGAACGGTTCGCATGGGAATTGGCATCGGATGTTCTCTCAAGTGTGGCACTTTATGCCACTTCCGGTAGCACAAATCCTTCGCGATACTCCCGAGTGAATAGCTTGTTTGCCGCTTC
>JBBRJI010000373.1:0-6189 GCA_038219625.1 Pirellulales bacterium
GGGACTGGACTAGCTACTATCAGCGTCGGTTTAGGGTCCAACCGTTCAGATGTACCAGTGGCAGCGAGCACACCTACTTCTTCCAAGAATTGCTTCGTACCGTTAATGTTTTGGTCGTTCAATGCCGTCAACACAACTAAATCGTCGGACAGGGGACCAATACATAGGCCACCGATCTCGGTAACTCCCGTCCGACTATCAATGAGGATAAAGTCATAGTCTGACATTGGGGCGGTAGTGCCGTAGTAGTCGGGAACATTCGATGTAAATTTGAGACTCTTCAACCAAGAACGCAGTACACTTCCAATTCGAATCAGCGAGTCTCGATCAAGATTCCCGATTCCGAGAGCCGTCATTTGTCGATTCCGCAGTAGGAATTTCTTGAAGAGAACTGGCAATGATACTGTCAAACCGACCTTCGACATGAATGAGCGGTGTCGCGCTGGCAACCACCTGCGAATTCGGCAGACGTCGACTGAATTCTACTTCGTTAAAGGGTGCGTTCTGGATACGGGTTTCTAGATTAGTAAAAACGGGCATCAACTTAATTCCTTTTTCGTCGCGATAAGCGATAGTGAAAACTTGGTTGTCATTTTAGCAACTTCCACGTACCTCGGCTATCGCGACCGAGATGTGATGTACTGACGCTAACAGCGTCAGCCACGTGGTGAGGACGATGGCAGAGTCCTAGCTCGGTTTGCTTTCGACAAAGGGTGAGAACTGCATGTAGTTGAGATGTCGGTAAATCTCGCTTTGTTCGAGCAGTTGAGTGTGTGTACCGATGCCGGCGACTTTATGATCGTGGAGTACGATGATTTGATCAGCGGCTCGCAAAGTGGATAATCGATGCGGTAGAACAATCAGCATCGTATTCTCGGATTTCAGTTGCAAAATCGCCTCTAGCGTTTCGGACTCGGTCGTTGCCTTCACGCGTACGCTTGGCTCTTGTGCCACGATGAGGCTGCGTTTCTTGACCAATCCTCTAGCAAGTCCAATCCTAAAAAGGGCGTCCGGTTGCAAACGGTCTTCATTGGGCGTTACCAACGTGGCGAGCCCGTCCGGCAAGTTCAGAATCGCATCCGACACACGCATGCGCGTGGCGATCTTCAGCAAATCCACGGTTGCATCGGGTGAACCTACCGACCACAAATTTTCTTCGATGGTGCCATGAACCAAAGGACCACGGGCAGCAGCCCAAAGTGAAAAATGGCGAATCGCCGATGAATCAAGATCTGTTGAATCCACTCCGTCAATCATGATTCGGCCGCTGACAGGTCGACCAAACCCAAAAATGAGTTCAGCAAATGCGTTCGCTTGAACGCTCTGACTGGCGACGACCGCGGTCAACTGTCCAGGTTTGATCGTTGTTGAAATGTCTTCTAACAGCTTTTGTCCAGAACTATTCTTGATGGTGACATGTTCCAAGACAATGCTGTGCAAGATCGTTGTTGGCCGAATACGGTCTTGCTGGTTGTTGTCGACGGTCGGTTGTTCAAAATAAGTGGCCAGTCGATCGGCGGCCGGTTCTGCCATCTTGTAACGACGAAATGCACGCTGAAAACGATGCAGGCTTGCGACAGAAAGAACGATAGAGGAACACAGAACAAAAAGTTCCCCGAAATGCAAATGGGACGTTTCGTCCAAAAAACGAATGGAAACCACCACAATTAGAAAAGCGATGAGCACGGCGCATATCAACAGCATCGTCGGCGACTTCCAAGTCCCTCCGTCTGCCAATTGCATTTGGGATTGCCGATAGGAATTTAAATGGCCTTCGTAACTCAGTTTTGTATCCTCGTGGTCATGCACAAAAGCCAAGAGGGGTGCCGTGTTGCATAGGTACGAAAGCTGTTCGCTTGCAGCCCGTGCTCGTTCGAAAAGCACCGGTCTCCTTTTTCGGCGAGCCGATTCCAAATTGGAAAACAGCACCCACACCAAGACGGCACAAATGAGTGCCAATGCCGTGATCCACAGATGAATAGACGCAGATAGCACTAACAGCAGAATGGCCTGAATGATGTGCCTTGGGAATACGCGAAACCACTGACTCATTGACTCGCGAACGGTAGGTACGTGAACAAACAGCATCTCTCGCATCGCGTCTTGCTGTCCTGACAGCCCCTGCTCCATTGCCAACGCGCTAGATTTCCCAAAGAGCTTTCGTTGCAACTCGACCGCGATTTCCAGCGACGTATGTAGGGCTGCTCGATAGCAGGTAAGCAGCGCGATGCATTCCAACGCGATCACGATGACCACCAAAGCCACGATTCCAAGAACTCCGCGCAGAATACTGCCGCCTGAATTGAGCCATGCTGTACCCAGCTCGACGAATTGGCCGACCGTCAAATGGTCTGGCATCCCAGAAGTCTTACCATCAGCGGCCCCCTGCTGGCCTGCCAGCAATAGTTGGATTAGCCACCCTCCCAAAACCAGTAGGGTCGGGACAAGCACGCCTGCCAGGGCTCCGAAAAACCAAACCGCCCAATGGTATTCTGGCATTTTTATTTGCCGAAATAATCGCTGCCAAACTCGTGAATGCAAAATAAAAACTCTCCTAAACGTGTCAAATGGGTCCACTCCAGGATATTCCACCGGAATCCAATCGTCTTGATATCCGCAGATGATTTTAACGATTTTGACGCTGATTCGAACCGCATTTCAAGAAGAAACGCCGTTGGATCTAGGAAACAGTCTGTTTGCCAGGCATGTTGCGAAAAGTCAACCTATGTTTCCTAAGTGTGACATAGTTTCTGATATTCGCAAAAACACAACCTGCAATTCACGATCCATTCGATGGCAATCAACAACACAAAAAAAGAGCACAAAGCACGCCTTTTGATCGCGGACGACGATCAATGGCTTTTGGAGTCTATGGCCGAATGGCTCTCTAGCGAAGGCTACTTTGTCCAAACGGCGCAGAGCATCGAGCAGACAACAAAGATGCTTGCCAAGGATTCTTTTGACTTACTGTTGTGCGACATCCGATTTGACGATGGGGACGGTCTGACTTTGCTTAAGAAAGTCCGTAAACGATTTCCGCAATTGCCGGTTTTGATGATGACTGGATATGCCGGTCCCGATGCGGCACGCGAATCGATTGCCGCAGGTGCTTTCGAACTATTGACAAAGCCCATTATTGATGATGAACTTCAAACAGCCATTACCCGAGCTATCCAGCAAAAAGATATCAAGGACGAAAACGAACGCCTCAAGGAAGCCCTCGATCGGCGTTTCGGTCTAGAGAGTATTGTCAGTCATGATTTGCGCATGCTCAAAATCTTTGAAATGATTGACAATGTTGCTGATTCCCGTGCGTCGATTCTCATCACTGGAGAAAATGGAACCGGCAAGAGCATGATTGCCCGGGCTATCCACAAAAAGTCATCTCGCCGCAAAGCCCCTTTTGTGGAAGTTGCTTGTGGTGCGCTGCCCGATACCTTGTTGGAAAGCGAATTGTTTGGCCATATGGCCGGCTCCTTTACAGGTGCCACCCACAATAAAATCGGTAAGTTCCAACTTTCCGATAAAGGTACGATTTTCCTAGACGAAATCGGAACGGCAAGCCAAGCATTGCAAGTCAAGTTGTTGCGAGTTCTGCAGGAGTTGCAATTCGAACCGCTCGGAGGAACCGAAACGATTTCAGTCGATACCCGAACCATTTTAGCCACCAACGAGAATCTGGATTCCGCCGTCGCGCAAGGCAGGTTTCGTCAAGACCTATTTTACCGCGTGAACGTAATCCACATTGAACTGCCGGCGCTGCGTGAACGGCCCGACGATATTCCGTTGCTCGCCGAACACTTCTTGCGAACCGCTTGTCAAGAATTCGCACGGGAGGTCGACGGTTTCACCAACAAAGCCATGAATACGATGTTGGCACATGCATGGCCCGGAAATATTCGCGAACTGGAAAACGTTATTCAACGTGCGGTCTTGCTCACCAAGTCTCGAAGTATCGACTGCGAAGCCCTGCCGCGTTCGTTGCTTGGAGCGACACAGACTGGGACGCAACTTCATTCCGGCGGTTCGTCCTCTTTGCGCTTGACGCAAGCGTCTCCTAGCCAAACGCCGGCTTCGGTGCCCCAGTATGTCGGTGCAATCGCCCAGACGCTTAGCGAGGCACTAGAAGCTCCAGAACGACAAATCATTTTGGAAGTGCTCAAAGCCAACGACTGGAACCGAAATGTCACTGCCGATCAGTTGGGGATTAACCGAACGACTCTCTACAAAAAGATGAAAAAACTCGGTATTGAATCCATGGCGCAATAGTTGGGCTCTCGCTGTAGTTTGGGTCTTTAGGCGAGGGGCAGTTTGAAATCTACCTGTCATTTGAAATCTACCTATCTATAAACTGTGTGGCACGCTCTGAGGTACGAAGGGCGTGGTGAATCGCTGGAGTCATTTGCCACACTTCCCACGCCCATCGCTAATCGCTTTGGGCGTGCCACACGTGCCACACGTGCCATACGTGCCATACGTGCCATACGTGCCACACGTGCCACACGTGCCACACGTGCCACACGTGCCATACGTGCCACATGGTGGCATGGCCTGGTAGTCTTCTGTCTGCCGTTCGCCTTACAAAACCTGAGCGAGGGCCTCGCTCAGCCACAGGAAGAGCTGAAACCTTATTTTGCTAAGGACGCTCTAACCAATTGCTTATCGTTGCGCGCGAATATGCTCTTTTCTGCAAAAGCCGGGTGCGACCAGCAAACGCCCCCACGCTGTGGAAGTTGCACACTGGTAGGCGAAATCAACTGGCAACGATCGATGATGTTCAAGCCTGTTTTAGAAAGCTTTGCCAGTAACAACTCGCCGCGTTCATTGAACATCCAAACTCGATCTGCCTGTCGAACCATGTGGATGGTTGCCCATCGCGCCCTGGGGACCGCCGTCAAGTCTTCCCAAAGTCGATTTCCGTTCTCGGCGTCGAGGCACCGGAACTCGCCGTAACTGTCTGCACCATAGACGAGCCCATCCTGCATCAAACACGTTCCAATCATGGCGTGTAACGCTTTCGTATGCTGCTCATCCGGACCCATCTCTTTCCAAATCACTTCCGACGTCAATTTGTCTTTCGGAACACGCACCATCAAGGAACCATCGTAAAACGAGGAAACAAATAGCTTGTCACCCTCAACGATGGGATCACCAACTCCGATCGGCATTCTCGACGGTGGAAACGGATGACCCCAGAAAATCTTGCCTGTCATCGGATCTATCCCAGACAGACTATCACCTGTCCAACAAACCAAAACATCCTGCCCTGCTTGCTTAATAAGGATTGGAGACGAATAGCCAGCACGGTCTGCCAGCGAACGCCATACCTCTTTACCATCCATCCGTTGAAACGCCACCATACAGGCCCCATCCGCTCCAGATACTTGCTGGATGACAAAGTCGCGATAAACGAGCGGAGACGCTGCAATGCCCCAGATCGGCATCTTGATGTTGTATTCCGATTGCAGATCACGCTTCCAAATTACCTCGCCCGATTTGGCATTCAGGCAATGAAAGTGGCCCATCGCACCGACCGCATAGGCGTTGCCTTGGTGAATCGTAACGCTGGCGCGTGGGCCTGCTGTGTAACTGATTCGATAGTCCGCCGGATACTCGTGTTTCCAAAGCGAATTACCCGTCGTCGAATCAAAACAAAGAATCCGTTCAGATGCGTTGCGATTCTCAGCCTGTTTGTCCATTACGTAGACTCGGCCATCCGCAACGGTCGGCCCAGTATATCCCGGGCCAATCTCGACGGACCAGTCCAGTTTCAATTGCCCATCCGGCAAGTCATCCCGGATCCCGCTTTCGTTCCAATTGCCATCTCTCGCGGTACCTCTCCATTGGGGCCAGTCGTCCGCCGTGCTTATTTCAGCAAAAGCAAAGTGAAATAGAAATGTGTAGATAAAAACGTTATGAAGTGATAACTGCATCTGCAAAGCCCCAAGTATGTGTTCCGCCAACCGAGTGCTGGCCGACAGATCTTCTGTCGCATGGGTCAATATATCCGAAATGCACAACGATTGGATTGCCTACTGCTATTTCGTGAAACGCTGTTAAAAAAATAATGGAACGGTATTGCGTTGTAACCCCGAGCCAGGGCTGTGCGGCAAATAGCAGTTTAGGAAAAATGCGTTGATGCGAGTTTTGTTCCTGTCTACGAACTGGCCTTTCAGTTTGGTCGTGGGC
>JBBRJI010000374.1:0-6173 GCA_038219625.1 Pirellulales bacterium
CGTGGAGGAGCGTTGGTCAAACAAGTGACGTCAGCCGACGGCGGCGTTACCATTAAAGAGATCTATGGTTTGAATAACAAGTTGTCGAACAAACATGGTGGCATGGTCTTGGTCGGACAACATCTGTATGGCGATTCCGAAGACAAAGGCATCCCTTTTTGTGCAGACTTTATGACCGGAGAAGAGAAATGGAAGACTCGAGGGTCTGGCCAAGGATCAGCTGTAGTGATCGCTGGCGGTGACCGACTCTACATCCGTTTTCAGAATGGAGTCATGGCTTTAGCGGAGGTCAACCCAACAGAATATAAGGAAGTCGGTTCATTCAAAATTCCTGGAAGTGGAGATCGACCGAGCTGGTCCCATCCCGTGATTCTCGAGGGAAAACTGTACATCCGCGAGCAAGACAAGATTCTTTGCTACGATATTCGCGGTTAGGACCGATCGATCAATAACTGTCCCAATTGAATAAATCGTTTAACGAAAAAGAGAAACCTAATAGAGTTAGACAAGATCGCTAGCCCATCCGTCCGGGGCCTGCCCCCGTCGGATGCGTTTTGGCGTACTAAATTGGGCGTCCCAACTTCCGTTCCCCTCGTCTTTGCCCGCCGGAGGCGGGCAAAGACGAGGGGAACGCGTCGATTCGCGAGTGCCGGCCGTTAGTACGCCAAAACAAGGTTGGTGGGGGACGAGCCCCCGACCAACCTGAATGGCCGGCCCCGACCAACCTGAATGGCCAGATCGCAGGACGGAACAAAACTCGCATCAAGGCATTTTTCGTAAACTGCTATTTGTCCTACAGGCCAGTCGGAGCCTCGCAACCAGATCCGGGCGATCAGTGAGAAATGTCGAAAAAGGTTCCATTACTGCAACAGACAAATTTTTGCAACTCGATGTTGGAATTGCTATGATAAGTAGTCGTTGCGATGAGTAGAACGGGTCCGAATTCTCACGAATCCCGCTACGGTCGGATAAAAGCTCATACGAACACAAAATTACACCCAAAACGGAGTCAGTCTCATGAAGTTTTCACTAGTGGCCCTTCTTCCAGTCGGAACATTGCTTGCATTTTCTGTAGGTTGTGGAGTCGACAACACCGATGTTGTTGACCTTAACAAAGTCGTGGATGCACTGGTTGCCGTTTTGGATGAAGGGGCTGTCGCCAAGAATGCCGCCGCCAAAGAGTCAGCCGAAGCAGTCGTTTCCGCAACCGACGGCAATGCAGAAGTTAGCAGTACGGCTGAGATCCAAGCGATAGAGCCGGAAAAACAAGACCCAACCAAAGAATCCGAGTTCTTGAAGAAGTACGCAGCCAAGCTGAACGAGTTGAAGGCCATGAACTCTCCCGTCGGGGTCAGCATGACTGCTGGGGGCGAAATCATCGGTTTCCAGGATCCAAACCAAAACATGACCCAGGACATGGGTGAGTCGAAGGAGTTTACGGTGACGATGGATGTTGCCAACAACCGACTCGTCGCATCGGACAACCACGGATACCATCGGCCGCATCCGTACGGGTTCAGTCCCAGCGGCATGATGATGGGCTACATGCTGGGCTCGATGATGGGTCGCCAAAATAGATTTTACTCAGGCGCAAACGCAGCCGCCAAACCCGGCTTTTCCAATACCCCAATGAGCCCATCCAACTACCACAAGTCGGCTGTCAGCACGGTTCGAAGCAGTCGTGTTTCGAGTGGCTCCAGCTCAGCCGCTCGAGCACGCACTGGCTCCAAAGGCTTCAGTTTTGGAAAGTAGTCCTGAACTGGATGACAATACGCCTCGAACGGCTCTGACTCCACATCAAACCGCATGGCTGTTGCTGTCCGTTTTGATTGTAGCTCTATGTGGCATCGCCTACGAACTTATTATCGCTGCGGTCTCTAGTTACCTACTCGGCAATAGCGTCGCGCAGTTTTCGATTACCATCGGTCTCTTTATGTTCGCGATGGGGATCGGGTCTTATTTGACCAAGTTCATTCATGACCAGCTCGTCGAGCGGTTCATTCAAATTGAAATCGCAGTCGCATTGGTTGGTGGGCTGTCTGCTGCTTTACTCTTTCTCGTCTTCCCGTACTACGCGTTATACAAACCCGTGATGTACGGACTCATCTTGCTCATCGGTACGTTGGTTGGACTGGAGATACCACTGCTGACTCGCATCCTTTCGCGATCGACCAGCGTCTCGGAATCGCTAGCACATGTTCTTAGCCTCGACTACATCGGCGCGCTCATCGGATCGGTTAGTTTCCCGCTGTTGCTACTGCCCAGTCTCGGACTCTTTCGTTCGTCGTTTGCAATCGGCCTTCTGAATATTTCGGTTGCGGCTATCGCCTTAACCATGTTTGGATCGTCGCATCCCAAGGTGCAAGGCTATTGGAAGTTCGCGATCCTGGTGATTGGAATACTGCTTACCGGGCTGTTTGCATCTGGGCTGATCACCCAATTTGCCGAAGGGCAGCTTTTCGCTGACGAAATGATCTACTCGGAGCAGACACCCTACCAGCGTATCGTTCTTACTAGTCACCCTCGCAATGGAGAAGTGCGTCTCTACCTCGATGGTCACTTGCAGTTTGCGGCGTTGGACGAGCATCGCTATCACGAATCCCTCGTTCACCCAGTCATGAGTTTGGGGAAACCGCCAAAAAAAGTGCTGGTTCTGGGAGGTGGTGACGGGCTTGCCATTCGAGAGGTTTTGAAATTCCCATCTGTCGAAGCAATCGAACTCGTTGATATCGACCCAAGCATGACCGAGCTCAGTAAACGCTTTGCAGTCATCCGAAAGCTCAACGCGGATAGCCTCTTGGACCCGCGGGTTCAAGTCATTCATGCCGATGCATTCAACTACGTTCAACAAGCGTTTGCAAGACTGAATCCAAGCCGTGAGTGGTACGATCGCATCATCATCGACCTGCCGGACCCGCACAGTGAAGTGCTCAACAAACTCTACTGCGTAGAGTTCTACAAACTGATCCACCGCATTCTGAACGAGGATGGCGCGTTAGTCACGCAAAGCAGTTCCCCCATCATCACTCGAGAAGCCTTCTGGTGCATCGAAGCCACCATCGAAGCGGCCGATTTCCGCGTGATTCCCTATCGTACCCATCTCAATTCCTTCGGCGAATGGGGATTTCAAATAGCGGTCAAGACGACCAATACTATAGACCTTGGCTCGATCACGTTGGCGGATGTACCTCGAAAATACTTGTCGGATGAAATCTTTGCGGGTTCGCAGATTTTCGCTCTCGACAACGGCAAAATCCCTTCGCCGATCAATTCTCTGTTCGAACCCAAGTTGTACATGCTCTACGAATCCGGGTTGTCAAAATGAAAAAGGGGAGGTCCTCGCGAGCAACGACCGAGACAGCTCCTATCGTAGTTCCACCTGTTTGCCAGATTGAAATCCGTGGTGCTCGAACACACAATCTCAAGAACGTTGACCTCGATATTCCTCGCGGCAAGTTAACCGTCATAACCGGAGTCAGCGGTAGTGGCAAAAGTTCGCTTGCCTTCGATACGCTCTTCGCAGAAGGGCAGCGGCAATACCTGGAGAGCTTGTCGAGCTACGCGCGGCAGTTCATCGATCAAATGGAACGACCGGACGTCGATTCTATTCGAGGATTGCAGCCCGCACTATGTATCGATCAGCAGCAAGGGGTACTAAGCCCACGCAGCACAGTTGGCACCGTTACCGAAATCTACGATTACTTGCGGTTGTTGATGGCACGCATTGCCACACCAGTCTGCCACCAATGTGGTCAACCCATCGATCGACAGCCCCCAAGCCAGATCATTGATGCCATTTGCGAGTTCACCGGCGGGACCAAACTAACTCTGTTCGCGCCCATGGTGATCGGCAGAAAGGGTGGCCACGCGGATGTGTTTGAACGCATTTCCAAAGCGGGGTTGCTGCGAGTGCGAGTCGACGGTGAGCTTTACGAAATTGAATCGCTCCCCACACTTGCGGTCCGAAAAGAGCACTCCATCTCGGCGGTTGTGGATCGACTGGTTGTTCGCCAAGACAGTCGTGATCGCATCGAACAGGCGGTGGCGGTAGCGCTGCGACTGAGCAACGGTTTGGTTGAGATTTCGGCGAGCATTCCGAATGAGCCGGTTCCCGAAGAGCGTACGTTTTCAACGCGATTTGCTTGCATCGCCTGTGGAGTCAGCCTTCTCGAGATTGAGCCTCGCACTTTTAGCTTCAATAGTCCGTACGGAGCTTGCCCCAAATGCGAGGGGTTTGGGTATCTCGAAGGCGACCCGGAGAAAAAGTGCAGTGCATGTGACGGTCAGCGATTGAGAAAAGAATCTTTGGCCATTCGTCTGAGTGGTCTCTCGATCGCCGACATTACCAAGTTGCCGTTGGATTCAGTCATGAACTGGTTTGAGCGTTTGAAGCTAACGGATCGGCAAGCCAAAATCGGCCTTCCGATTCTCCGCGAGATTTCACAGAGGCTATCGTTTCTGCGCGAAGTTGGGCTCACTTATTTGACATTGGATCGGCCAGCAGAATCGTTAAGCGGTGGCGAATTGCAACGCGTTCGACTGGCGACGAGTATCGGAACGGGGCTGATAGGGGTCTGTTACGTGCTCGATGAGCCTTCGGTCGGTTTACACCCTCAAGATACAGAACGTTTGATTGCCTCACTGCGGGCGCTACAGCAACGTGGCAACACCGTGGTGGTGGTGGAACACGATGAAGAAGTCATGAGAGCCGCGGATTTGCTTGTCGATATCGGTCCCGGAGCAGGCAAGCTGGGAGGCGAAGTTATCGCGTTGGGTGCGCCTGAACAATTCTTGCATTTGGCGAGATCGTCCTCGCCGCGGACTAGTTCGCTAACCGCACAATACCTTCAACGTACCGTTCCAATGCCATCGAGCCGGAAGCGAAACGTTGGTTCGACCCACCCGTCGTTGATTCTGACGGGCATTACTAAGCACAATTTAGAAAACGTCCGAGTTGAGTTTCCGTTAGGGCGATTCGTGGGAGTCGTTGGCGTGAGCGGCAGCGGTAAGAGCACTCTCGTTCATGATTCGCTAGCGGTGGCGGTGCGAAGATCGCTGAGCGGCGAGTCCTTGCCATCGCACATCCGAAAGATCGATGGATTGGATGGGATTGACAAACTAATCGAGATCGACCAATCTCCAATTGGTCGGTCTCCGCGCAGCATCCCAGCAACCTATTGTGGTTTTTGGGACGAGATTCGAGCCGTCTTTGCAAAAACAAAAGATGCCAAGCAACGCGGATTCAACGCAGCCCGCTTTAGTTTCAATGCTGGCTCAGGACGCTGTGAAGCGTGCGGTGGACAAGGGCGTCAAAAGCTCGAAATGAGTTTTTTAGCAGATGTCTATGTCCCCTGTCCGCAATGCCGCGGTCGGCGATTCAATCGCTCCACGCTGGCCGTGCAGTTTAAGGGAAAGTCGATTGCGGACTGTTTGGATATGTGCATATCCGAAGCGGCCGAGTTCTTCGATGCGATTCCGAAATTGAAAGTTCCGCTGCAATGCCTTGACCAAGTTGGGCTGGGCTACATCGCGTTAGGGCAGCCGTCGAATACCTTTAGCGGTGGTGAAGCACAACGGATCAAGTTGGCAAGTGAGTTAGCCAAACCAGGCACAGGCAAAACACTATACCTATTGGATGAACCGACAACAGGTCTGCATATGGACGATGTCGTCCGCCTCATCGGTGTCCTGCAAGACTTGGTAGAGAAAGGGAACACCGTCATCGTTGTCGAACATCACATGAGTTTGATTGGATGCTGCGACTGGGTAATCGACGTTGGTCCCAGGGGAGGAATCGAGGGCGGTAAGATTTTGGGCATTGGACCTCCGGAAGCGATTGCGGTGAATGAGGACTCACCGACAGGCATAGCCCTCCGACGGAAATAGCAGGTCTGCGCGTGGCATGCCCAGAGGCTGTGATTTATTAATGGCGCCTTTCGTTCTGCGAAAGTGCGCCACGTTAGGCGAGGGGCAGTTTGAATTCTAGCTATAAACTGGGTGGCACGCTCTGAGGTACCTGTGTGGCACGCTCTGAGGTACGAAGGGCGTGGTGAATCGCTAGAGTCATTTGCCACACTTCCCACGCCCATCGCTAATCGCGCTAATCGCTTTGGGCGTGCCACGCGGTGGCCTGGCCTGGTAGGCTTCTGTCTGCCGCTCGCCTTGACGCACTT
>JBBRJI010000375.1:0-6160 GCA_038219625.1 Pirellulales bacterium
ATGTAGACGGTAGGCAAGTCGGTCTTCGGAAAGCGATCGATCCCTAGCGAGGGGAAAGCAACGACTCCAGCCACTACCATCGCCATCACAAGCATGAGGGCAAAAACCGGTCGCTTCACGCAAATTTCAGCGAGCCAATACAAGGCGATAACCTAATGGTAGGAGGCGTTGGAGGTAGGATGCGATGGTGGGTGCAAATGCTGTTAGGCGAGGGGCAGTTTGAAATCTACCTATAAACTGTGTGGCACGCTCTGAGGTACGAAGGGCGTGGTGAATCGCTAGAGTCATTTGCCACACCTCCCACGCCCATCGCTAATCGTTTTGGGCGTGCCACAAAGTGGCGTGGCCTGGTAGTTTTCTGTCTGCCGTTCGCCTAATCGCGAACAGCGTTCATCTGAATGGCTATTGTACTTGCCCGCAACCGGGTCAGGAATCGAATTTCGCAGCGGATCAAAACTTCAATCCAATTCAGTGGCAAGTACGAATCCGAAAAGACCGCTTCGCTACAAGCCTCACAACCCCTCTGTTTTACCAGCGAATAACAACTGTATTCGGGCTCCAGTCGGTGAAAACAGCCTTTGGCATGTTTCTCGTACTACAGTTGCTTCGCTAGCTAAAGACTGATTTTCAAGTCCAACTGCGACAACTCCGAACACGCGAGGTCCCTGTGAGATCCTTTTTCACTTCATCGCTCGACAAAATCTCGCCGCCGTCCCCGTATATCCATGCGATGGACTGGGATTCCTACCGCGCCCAGTTTCGAACCAACCCAAACGGCAAGTCCGGTAATCGCAATAGTGTCCTGGCCCTGGGTAGTCTCAATCCTGATTCAGCCGGAATGTCCGGCTCGGTCAGTTCCGCCTTGGATTTTCCATTGATTGTCCAAAACACGTCGAAAACTCGGTTTGCCGCCGAAAACCACGGGGAGTCCGAAGTCTTAGTAGCACTGGCAGTCGACGCCTGTTTTGGTGCCGCAGACATTGCGTTTCTCGACGAAAATGCTGTTGCCGCTATGGAAAGATGCGAAAGGGAGGGATCGGATTGGTTAAGCGACGGATCGTTCGACATGGAGCTTGGGCTTTTGGAAAGTGTCCAGGAAGTCGCTTTGGCACTGGGTCGCACAACCCCGAAACGCACGATTAGTAGCAATTCCAACTTGCTGGGTAACGCTTCGTGAGCGAGAGCCTCGCTCAGCTACCAAACGCCCAATCTAGGTCAAAATTTTGCGGCCGGACTCGATAATTCGCCCTGGACCATTTTGAGGATCCTGTCTATATTTCTAGATTCTTGGTCGTACGCTTCCCGATGTGACGCTCACCTCCCCAAAAAAAGGACGGGTGGTTTGAGATGGCTGCATGGAATTGATCGGCAGCCAGGTATTTAAACTAATTCGTCACATTTGCATAAAAAAGGTGGAGGCTTTGCATGGTTAAGTTGTTAGTCCGTGACCGGGAAACGATTCAAGAGGCTGTACGCCGTTTTCGCAAACTGGTTGAACGAAGCGGGCTAAAAAAGGAAATGCGTCGCCGCGAGTTCTACGAAAAGCCAAGTGAAATCAAGCGACGAAGCCGTCAACGAGCCGAACGACGCTCCCGACGCATGCGTTTGTTGGGCATTTAGTCCGAATCGCACACCCGAACATCTCGGGCGAATAGCTCAATTGGTTAGAGCACCACGTTTACACCGTGGGGGTTGGGGGTTCGAGTCCCTCTTCGCCTACTCCCGTTTCCAGTCCACATTCGGCGTTCTACACAAGCGAACGTATCACTAAGCATCATGAAAAACGATATCCATCCCAATTACGGCGAGACCAAAGTAACCTGCGGTTGCGGAAACACCTTCCAGACTCGCAGCATTCGTAAAGAGCTTCGCGTTGACATTTGCAATGTCTGCCATCCGTTCTACACTGGCAAATTGAAGTTCGTTGACACCGCCGGACGTATCGAAAAGTTCCAGACCAAATTCGCTGCTGGTACCTATGCAAGTCTCGGCACCAAGAAACCAGCGCCAAAGAAGAAGTAGCTGCTTGAGCCAATCGGCGATGCTCTTGAATGAAGCTTCGCTTTCATGAAGTGGCTCTGGCAATCAGAATCTCAAGACCGTCGCAGATTGCCAACTGAGGCATGCGGCGGTTTTGTTTTTTACCCAGCCAAGACAACGAATGAAAATCCGCGAACAACTCGAGCAAACCCTAACACGGTTTAACGAACTCGAAGGCATGATGTCCGATCAGACCATCTTGTCTGGCGATTCGTCCAAAATGGCCAATATCATGCGAGAACACGGCGGGCTGCTCAAAGTCGCAACCCTGTTTCGCAATTACGAGCGGATGGCGGCGGAGCTCAGAGAACTCGCCCCAATGCTCGCGTCGTCGGATCCAGACGAAAGCGCTATGGCGCTCGAAGAGACGAATCGACTCAAGGCGGAACGCCAAACGATTTGGAATACGCTTCTCGACATGAGCATCGGTGGTGAAGATGCCGCTCGTACTCGATGCGTTCTCGAAATCCGAGCCGGTACCGGCGGCGAAGAAGCCGCTTTGTTCGCTCGGGACTTGTACGCGATGTACAAGCACCACGCAGACAACAAAGGCTGGAAAGTCGAAATCATGGACTCGAGCGTTTCCGAGCGAGGTGGATTCAAGGAAATCATTCTGGGCTTCGAGGGCGACGGAGTCTTCCGCGAATTGCAATTCGAAAGTGGCGGGCACCGAGTCCAACGTGTCCCTGAAACCGAAGCACAAGGCCGTATCCATACTTCAGCGGCTACCGTAGCTGTCATGGCTGAACCCGAAGACATCGAAATCGATCTCAAAAAAGAGGATTATCGCGTCGACAAGTTTTGCGCGTCCGGGCCCGGAGGCCAGCACGTCAACAAGACCGAATCCGCCATTCGATTGACTCACTACGAAACCGGTGTCGTTGTCCAATGCCAAGACGAAAAAAGCCAACTCAAGAACTTGGCCAAAGCCTTACGCGTTCTTAAAACGCGACTCTACGAAGCCAAACGTGAAGCCGAAATAAAGCAACGATCCAACGAGCGCATGTCTTTGATCGGATCGGGTGACCGCAGCGAACGCATCCGAACCTATAATTTCCCTCAGAACCGACTCACAGACCATCGCATCAACTTGACATTGTACAAACTCGATCAAATCGTTGCAGGCGACTTGCAACCCGTTTTGGACGCGCTGATCGAATACGAACGATCCACCTTGCGCGACGATTCCGAAGCCTAAACGGTGCACGACGCTCCGCGTCATGATGCAAGCACCCTCCCAATCGCATTACCCCAAGGACGACCAAAATGACCTCCACGAGCACGACGCAATCGGATCCGTGGACCATTCTGCGCCTCCTCCAATGGACGACCGAGCATCTCAAGAAGTCGGGATCGCCTTCGCCACGTCTCGATGCCGAAGTTCTCCTCGCCCATGCACGTGGATGCGAGCGCATCGCCCTGTATACCGCCTTCGCGGAAGAACCCGATGAGACCGTGAAAGCCAAGTTTCGCGAAGTCGTAAAACGCCGCGCTCAAGGTGAGCCCGTTGCCTACCTGGTCGGCAAAAAAGAGTTCTACTCGCTACCATTTCAAGTGTCCAAAGATTGCCTTATCCCTCGGGGCGAAACCGAACATATCGTTGTCGAGTGCTTGGATCGCGTCAAACCCATTCTGGCGGCAGAATCCACCAAACACTTTCGCATCGTCGACGTCTGCACTGGGTGCGGTTGTATCGCTGTCAGTGTCGCCAAGCACTTACCCCAATGTACCATCACCGCAATCGACCTAAGCCCAGCCGCAGCAGCAATCGCTAAAGCCAATGTTGAACATCATCAGTTGAACGATCGAATCTCCGTTGTTGAGTCCAATTTGCTAGATACCGTCGCGGACGACAGCGTCGACTTTGTCTTGAGCAATCCGCCTTACGTGTCCGAAGCGGAGTATGCAAAGCTTGACAAAACCGTGCGAGAGCACGAACCGCGAATGGCCTTGGTCGGTGGCGCCTCGGGCATGGAAATCATTGAACAACTGGCATCTCAAGCAGCTAAGAAACTCGTCCCAAACGGCTGGTTCATCTGCGAACTGTCCCCCATGATCGCAGACCAAGTTGAAAGCCACATGGCCAGCACCAATCAGTGGGCCAACATTTCCATAGTCAAGGACCTAGCCCGCCTTAAGCGACTCGTAGTCGCCCAGCGCCCCGCCACTTAATCGCACTTCAAACTTCAAACTTCAAACTTCCTCCGTCTTCCTAGAAACACACTCAATATGCAAATGGAAAAACTGGTGTCGCTCTGCAAGCGACGCGGATTCATGTTTCAATCCAGTGAGATCTACGGTGGGCTTAACGGCTTCTGGGACTATGGACCATTAGGTGTTGAACTGAAACGCAATATCAAAGACGCATGGTGGCGCGATATGTGCCAAGGACACAACGAACTCATTCAGCCCGAAGGTGCACCTAGCACCTACGAAATGGTCGGCCTCGACTGCTCGATCATTATGCATCCGCAAGTATGGAAATGCTCAGGCCACTACGATCTATTCCACGACTTCATGGTCGATTGCCGAGCCACCAAGAAACGGTATCGATTCGACCAAGTGCGAGGCAAATGGGTTGCCCGCGGTGAACAAAAGATCTTCGTAACCATGTTTGCCGATGCGGAGCTGGAACAAGAAGAAGTCACACGGCGGGCGCTCAAGTTTTTTAATCTCCGAAACAAGGACGTGGGCCAACTCACTTTCGGCGATTCCTTTCTGACGCTCGACAAACTCGATCCGAGCCAGCGTCCAAGCGTCTTGGGCCCCGACACCACCGAGTTAGGAACCTTGACGGACCCGCGGGAATTTAACCTCATGTTCAAGACTTATGTCGGGGCCTTGAGCGGCGAAGAAGGTGCGGCATTCCTTCGTCCCGAGACGGCCCAAGGTATCTTCGTCAATTTCAAGAACGTTGTCGATAGTACGCGGATTCGCGTACCGTTTGGTGTCGCGCAAGTTGGAAAGAGCTTCCGAAATGAAATCACGCCCCGCAATTTCACCTTCCGTTCGCGTGAATTCGAACAAATGGAGATCGAATTCTTTTGCAATCCAAAGGATTCACCGAAGTGGTACCAGTATTGGCGCAATCGCCGCATGCAGTGGTACCTATCGCTCGGCTTGGCCGGCGATCGATTGCGATTGCGAGAACATCATCAGGAGGAACTCAGTCATTACTCGTGCGGGACGGCGGATATTGAATACGCTTTTCCCTTCTTGCCGGAAGGGGAGTTCGGGGAACTCGAAGGCATCGCGCACCGAGGCGATTTCGATTTGCGTTCGCACTCCGAAGGCAAACTCGACCCCAAGAAACGTCCCTTGGAACTTGAACTCAACGACCAAGGTCAACCGCGGCATCGCGGAAGTGGAAAGGATCTTTCTTACCGAGATGATCTCACCAACGAGCGATTCATTCCGCATGTGATCGAGCCATCGGCTGGGGCAGATCGAGCGACCCTGGCTTTCCTTTGCCAAGCGTACCACGAAGACGAAGCACCGGATGAAGACGGCAAATTGCAATCGCGTTCGGTAATGCGTTTGCACCCTCGGTTAGCACCGGTGAAGGCAGCCATCCTGCCGCTAGTAAAGAAGGACGGCATGCCTGAAGTTGCGAAAGAAATCTACACGGCCCTCAAGCAGAAGTTTAATGTGTTCTACGACGAGAAGGCGGCCGTTGGACGGCGTTATCGTCGGCAAGATGAGATTGGCACCCCCTATTGCATCACGGTCGATACGCAAACTTTGCAAGACCGTACCGTAACCATTCGCGATCGAGACACACTGGAGCAATGGCGCATTAAGATAGATGACTGCGTGAGCGAAATCACCGCGAGAGTAACGTGAGGAAGTTTGAAGGCACTCCAAGCCGTGCGTTCCTCAACGCCATTCACAATGGGGGATGGAACAAGCACCGGTTTGTACGCGTCACACCCTCAGCCCAACGCCGTGAAGGATTTTTTCGAGTCTGATTGTCCGGCTCGGGCTTTTCTAGGATAGTCAAGTTCATTGTTTTTCCTTTTTTTGTACCTTCCTCGCGCACCGACAGACATCGTTTTTCAAACCGTTTTTGAAAACCGTCTGCGGCCAATGGGTTGTCGTCTTTTTAGTGATTCGCCGAACT
>JBBRJI010000376.1:0-6159 GCA_038219625.1 Pirellulales bacterium
AAAACTGGCTGTCTTCTGTCGAACAGTCCTCCCCGGGTAGCCGAGCAAGAATACAAAGTCTTCTTCGTTGGCTCCCTGAGGTGCGACTCGGATCACGCGTTTCGGATGGTAGGGTACGTTGCTCGGAGAATAGTCAGCCGATGTGCCATCCGGGGCCGTGTAAGCACGCATAAAGGAAAAATCGCCTGTGTGCCGTGGCCACTCCCAATTGTCGGCTTCTCCTCCAAAGGCTCCGACGGAAACGGGTGGCGCGAACACCAACCGGATGTCCTTGAGATAGGTATACAAAAACAAAACGTAGGTCTTGCCTGCGAACATCTCGGCCACCTCAACGCGAAGACCCTTGTTTTCTTTCTCGCTCGCTTGCTCGATTTCTTTGCGGCGTTTGTCGATGGCTTTTGTTCGTTCCAAAAACGTCATCTTGTCCGTCACTACGGATAGGACTTGTTCTGAAACGTCTTGGTAACCTTCCGTAATGCGAACCGTGTAGTTAGGAGCGGACACTTCATCGCTCAACTTGTTTGCAATAAAACCATCGGTCAACAAGTCCCTGGCGGAGGTGCTCGCCTTTTGAATGGCGTCGAATGCACAATGGTGGTTGGTAATAATCAAACCATTGCTTGAGACGAAGGAGCCCGTGCATCCGTTGACCCGACAAATACCATCGACCAAGCTAACTTGACCCGGATTGAAGAGTTCTTTTTCGGTCAGTTGCATCCCTTTTTCCGACAAATGAAGTCGTTCCAGTTCACTGATCGGATACATTCCCTCATCGCTCCAAACGCGTGTGCAAACGACCAGCGAAAGGAGAACGGTTACGAGCGCGATGGACCGGCGAATCATGGGAGGCCTGTTGGTTGCATAGAAGGTTAGCTGAAAATCTATGCCGATATTATAGCTTATGCGACGAACTCTTCCTCACCGTCCGAACCTGGCCGCTGCAGTTGTCCCGACTCCTCTAACGTTCGCAGAATATCGACGATCTTCTGTTGCACTCCTTCGACGTCACTGACCTTGACGCGCCCGAGGAAGCCAATTTCTTCTTTGAGAATTTCGGCTGCTCGCGTCGACATGTTCTTCATCACCTTGTCTTGCAGTTGCTGACTTGCACCCTTGAGTGCCATGGCCCACTGGTTCGTTTCGACGTTCTTGAGGATCGTTTGGATATCTTTGTCTGCTAGCTTTTGAATGTCTTCGAATACGAACATCAGTCGGCGGATCTCTTCGACCAACTCTGGATTGTCTTTGGATAGTGACTCCAAAACAATGCGTTCGGTCGCTCGATCGGTTACGTTCAAGATTTCGGCCACGGCAGGCACACCTCCAGCCTTTCGGAAGGACTGACTCATCACCAACGACATTCGTACTTCCAGCGCGCATTCAATTTCGCGAATCGCTTCGGGGTTGGTTTGCTGCATCCCCGCAATCCGCTTGATGACAGACAATTGCTTCTGCTGAGGCAAACCGTTGAGGATCCCAGCCCCCGTCGCGGCTGGCACGTGACAGATGACCACCGCAATGGTTTGCGGATGCTCGTCCATGATGAACGACAATATGTTTTGCGGGTCAGCTTTTTGGAGGAACCCAAACGGCAACGATTCCAGCGTCTGTTGAAGTATCGAGAGCATGTCGGCTGCATCTTTGCCGAGGGCTTTCTTTACTAGCGACTTGGCGCGATCAAGCCCGCCACTGGAGTGACCGAGCGAACTTGGTTTGCCACCAAAAAACTCGGCAATGATTTCTTCTTGGATCTGGCCAGAAATGTTGTCCAACTGGGCGATGGCTAAGGAAACCAGTTCCACCTGTTTCGCCGGAAGCTTTCCCAGCAAAACCGCCGCATCGTCCTCCTCCAAGGCCATGAGAAGCACAGCCGCTTTTTGAATTCCATTCTGTTTTTCGACCACAGGTACTCTGCTATTGGTTTTTTGATCGGTGCCATGGCGGAACGGCAATAGCGGCACGCCGTGGCGCTGAATACGTTAGGATGCTGAAATACACAGAATCTTTACGAATTCCGCTACAGTAACTTTTATCTCCGCTCGACTATACAATGCTCGACCGTAGCAGGCCCCATCGCTCAACAAATCCCATTTGCCTAACCCAATGACTATTTCTGCTCTATCCAGGGCAATCGACAATACCCCCACTGTCCGTGGTTTTCATCAATCCCAACCTCGAGCATGGTTAGTCGAGGCCCAATTTCCGGAAATAATTTCGCCCGAAGCTGAGTTGCCATCCACCACGCGATTTCTTCGGCAGTCGTATTAACAATCGGCAATAGCATGCAATCTTCGCTGGGAAAAACCCATCGCTTTTTACGAAATCGCACGTTTACTTCCTCGTTTTCCTCTTCTACGAGGATCATCGCATGCTTGGTTGGCAATAGCATGTGGTGGTCGAGTTGCTTGACGATTCCGGCCAGAGAATCGCGAAACGCGATAAAGTCAATCACATAACGATTCTCATCTAATGGTCCCTCGACTTCCGCTCGAACGCCGTAATTATGTCCATGCACACATTCACAAATATCCCCTGCAAAAGTGATGAAATGGGCAGCAGAAAAAACCAACTGCTCCTTTTGGAGGAGAACTCGAAACGTTGGTGCATTCGACATAGTCATGTGTTTTTCAGTATTTGAGTTCGATTGAGTTGCAAAACCCGATTTGCCTGTGGTCACTCGCTGGTCTAATTTTACCCCAGAGACAAGAGATAGCTGAAAAATTGAAAAAAGTCGTGTATCCTAGGACTTTTGCACTTCGCTCACTTCGCATCTAATCCCATTATGTCTGATGAGTTTGAAGACGGTACCGAGACGAAGTTGGATCAAGCGTTGCTTGACTTCATGCGTCGTTTCGATGCGGGAGAAATAGAAGATCGGGAGATTTTCCTAAAGAAATATCCGGATATTGAGGCTCAATTGCGGGCACTGCTCGATGCAGCGGATTGGATTGAGAATATGGCCGGTCCAACTCTCGGTGAGCTCGCCAATTCCACCGCAACTTCCTCGCCAATCGATAAAAAACCAACGGACAAAAAGCCGTTGGTCGCGTCGTGGAACGAATCGCAGGATCCAAATGCAACAACGTTGCCAGCGTCGCAGGTTGAAAATGGGTCTTT
This sequence comes from Pirellulales bacterium, assembly GCA_038219625.1. Classification (GTDB taxonomy): domain Bacteria; phylum Planctomycetota; class Planctomycetia; order Pirellulales; family Pirellulaceae; genus JBKCUI01. The sequence goes on from JBBRJI010000376.1 coordinate 3,118, forward strand.
GAGGGAACCAATCCCGGTCTCACCCTTCGACTCCACGTTGCCACCCGCTAAGAACCAGTCGGATTTCAGCCTAGCCAGCCTTGCCAACACCAGTAATTCTCAGTCCGTTCTGCCCTACCGATTTGGCGACTACATCCTGGAACAGGTCCTCGGTCGCGGTGGAATGGGCGTCGTCTACCTTGCTTTTCAAGTCCAACTGGAACGCCGTGTTGCCATCAAAATGATTCGCTCTGGTTGCTTAGCCAGCGACGATGAGGTCAACCGATTCCACACCGAAGCCCGCAGTGCAGCCAGCCTCGCCCATCCCAATATTGTCACCGTCTATCAATGTGGTGAATGCGAAGGCCATCACTATTTTTCAATGGACTATATCCCAGGTACCGATCTCGCCAAGCGAATTTCATCTGGGCCAATGAGCCCCAAAGAGGCGGTTCGCTACGTGCGTGATGTCGCTCGAGCTATCGACTACGCCCATCAGCAGGGCGTAGTCCACCGCGACCTCAAACCTGCCAATGTTCTCATTGATGAGGCGGACGCAGTTGTCGTTACCGACTTTGGGTTGGCCAAGCAGATGGGCTCGGACAAGGGCCTGACCGCGACCGGGGCAACCTTGGGGACCCCCAGCTACATGTCTCCCGAACAAGCCGCCGGAAAAAGCGAGGAGCAAAGCGCTTCTACGGATGTCTATGCGATCGGTGCAATTCTATATGCATTGCTGACCGGCAAGCCGCCTTTCCAAGGAGAATCGGTTTTGCAAACGATAATGCAGGTCATCCATCGACCTGCACCTACCGTTCGTCAAAGTCATCCAAATGTGCATTCCGATTTGGATACGATCGTCACAAAATGCCTCGAAAAACTCCCGTCGCGTCGCTATGCCACCGCGGGCGACCTAGCGGACGACTTGGATCGCTTTTACCAGGGCATCCCGATAACCGCCCTTCCTCCGTCGCTGTTTCGCCGTTGTAAACATTGGCTGGCAAACGTACCCTTGGTTGCCGCAATCACCGGAACGCGAAATATCGAACCCACCCGATCGCAACGGCTCGCGCAGAACGTTCTTATCGCGTCCATGTTTGCAATTGCCGCCGTCTGGCTTACAGGCGGCCAAATTTTCGAATATTTTCGAAACAATAACATGCCCCGAAGTGTCTCGATCGCCTCGGGTGCTCCAGGCGGTATGTACTTTGAATTGGCTGGCAAGCTGGCGAATCGATTGCAGAAAACTAGCGGTCGGGAGCCGCATGTCATCGCCACCAACGGATCTTTAGAAAACCTGAAACAGCTCATCGACAACAAAGCTCAAATGGCTTTGATGCAGGAGTCCTCGGTTCGCTCGGATCAAGTCGCGGTGGTAGCTCCCCTTTTTTACGAAGCGGTTCATATCCTCGTTCCAAAGGATTCAAAAATCCAGCAGATTGACCAGCTAGCTGACAAGCGGATCATGATGGGGACTAAGGATTCTGGCACCTACCAAACTGCAACGAGGTTGCTAAAGCACTTTGGCGTAACGCCGGATAATATCAACCTCATCGATAGCGACTGGACTCATACCGATCGGCTCTCCGACGCAGATGTCGTGATTGCGGTTACCAAAGTCGGCCAACAAGGCATCGTGGAATTGTTGAAAGATGGACGGTACAAATTGCTCTCCATCGAAAATGCGGCCGAACTTGCCAACGCGGAACCGATGTTCCATTTCTATGAAATCACAGACAAAGCGTATGCGATCACCAACGAAAGTCCAATCTATACGCTGAGAACCACCGCCCTGCTCGTCGTTCGAAGAGACGCACCTACCAGATTGGTCGAAGAATGCCTCCATGCAATCTATGGTAGTACGCCGGTTGCGGAAGGACTGATCGCATTGGAGCTAGCCGCGAATTGGGATGGTTTGGCCTACCATCAAGCGGCAAGAAAGTTCTTCGCCGCTAGTGCGAGAACACCTTAAGCATGATCAAAAACAAACGTCGACGTTGGTACAGCGCCGAAGGCCAAAGCCGAATACACACCAGTGCTCTTGAACGATCCAGTGGTACGCGTCGGTTGGCCTCGCTCGTCATTCTACTCGCATTGATCCTGATTCTGATTCAGCAAACATCCGATGTGAAAAAAGTTGAGACCGTTGCAACCGCAATCGGTCTACTACCCAACTCCAACTCCAACTCGGAAACGATGTCCAACTCGGAAACGCAGCCTGGTGAACGACCATCGTCTCGGAAGGAACTCCATGATCCAACAAGCATCGACCCTTGGTACCTGGAACAAATGACGATGGAGGCCGCAAGTCCGTCGGTTGCCGCTAACCAGCAAATATGGAAAGCCCTGCTCCGAAATGCCCCTGTTTCCATCGTCCGTGGCATGGCCCGTAAGCTTTATAGCCGGCAAGCAATTGAGGCCGTCTCGGAATCCGCAGTTACCCAATGGACAGAAGTCAAACGTTGGTATACCGACGCCAAATTGCAACTTGAGAAATGGGCAGATATCGAGGCTCAAAATGCCGCTACCGTCGTTGCAGGTCAAGCGGAGGTATCGGAATCAAGGCTGTTATCTTTTATCGATTCGTTCCAAGATCAAAACCCTTGGTTTATGGAATCCGTGGCAAAGGAACCGGCTGCCCTTCAAGATGATTTTTTCCGCGGCCTGAGTCTCGCTCTAGATCAAAAACTACTGGAACAAATTGTCGACAACTCAACATGGTGGTCGACCGACTGGCTTCCGTTGGTTCGTAGCTGGCAGCGAGTCGGCACGCTTCGCGAGCTACTCGCAAACCAAGTAGCTCTGCCGCTTCATTTCCAAAAGATCGAGGTTTCGCAACTGCTATCTGCTGGTCACGACTACCGTGGACGACCGATACGCTTTGAGGGAACTATCTACCAAGTCGATCCCAGCGCGTCGATTTCCGAAGCAGGCTTCACCAATCTGAATTACGAAGTCATTTGGCTAAGGCCTGATGACACCAGTACCCAGCCGATTTGCGTCTATGCACCAAAAGCAAATATTGACCCAAACGTCAAACTTGAGAAAGATTCCCGCATATCC
>JBBRJI010000377.1:0-6158 GCA_038219625.1 Pirellulales bacterium
GCAGACACCAGACTGCTCAGCCTCAAGAACACCTTCGCAGTTTCCAATTGATGTTTGAAAGACTGTTGCTGCACTGGCAATCGGAGAAAACACCCTTAGCCAACGTCGAGAGTTGGCCCGAGTTTCGGCAACGAGTCGAAAGTTCCATTCGAGAAATCCAACGGAAGACTCTCAAAGGTGGCCGCGTAGCCATCGTGACGTCAGGTGGCTTCATTGGTGCCGCTACGCAATTGGTTTTATGCTCTCCTGATCCGATTGCACTCGAATTGAACTGGCGGGTTCTTAATAGCTCTCTTACCGAGTTTGTGTTTGACCGAGATCGAATGACGCTCGATAGATTCAATACTGTCCCTCATCTACCCGATCCGAAGCATTGGACTTACCGTTAACCCACTCTTTTTGGCCATTAAAAGTAAACCGATCGCATATGCCAACAGATCTCAACACGCCAACTCCTGTTCGACGAGGCGAGGAATTACCGCTCGAGCGTCTCGAAACTTACCTTAGGGAACATCTGCAAAATGCGACGGGAACGCTTTCAGTCGAACAATTCTCGCATGGTCACTCGAATCTCACGTATCTCATTCGCTTTGGAACGCTTGAGTTCGTTTTGCGCAGGCCCCCTTTTGGCAATCTAGTCAAATCGGCACACGACATGGGACGTGAGTATCGAGTACTCTCGAAGTTACACTCCATCTACGCGCCCGCTCCTCGACCTTATCTATTTTGCGAAGATCCAAACGTCCTAGTCGATCCTTTCTATGTGATGGAACGCCGGCATGGAGTCATTCTGCGAAAGCAGCTTCCGCGTGAGATAGACATCGACGTTCGCACCGCAAAAGTCTTATCCGAGGCGGTGGTCGACAACCTCGTCTTGCTCCATTCGCTCGATTATCAGACCGCGGGGCTAAGCGATCTGGGAAAACCCGAGGGATACGCCCTGCGGCAAGTGACCGGCTGGTCCAAACGCTATGCTCAAGCCATGACAGATCCAATTCCTGGCATGGATCGAATCGCGATGTGGTTAAACGAAAACGTACCCGCCGATTCGAGTGTTTCGATCATCCACAACGACTACAAGTACGACAACCTCTTGCTCGATCCGGCTAACCTATCACGCATCGAGGCAGTCCTGGATTGGGAGATGGCGACCATCGGCGATCCGCTCATGGATCTTGGGACCATGCTGGGCTACTGGGTGGAAGCCAACGATCCAGAGGAATTGCAGTTGACGGCCGTCGGCCCGACTGCCTTACCAGGCAATCTAACGCGGCGAGAATTGATCGAACGGTACCAGGCTAAGAGTGGTCGTGAGGTAACCCATGCCGTCTTCTACTATTGCTTCGGCGTATTTAAGATTGCCGTGATTCTTCAACAGATCTTCGCACGTTATGTGCGAGGGCACACGCACGACCCCCGTTTCGCCAAACTCGATAAAATCGTCGCGATCATGTGCGATCAGGCAAACGCAACGATAAAAAAGGGGGAGTTGCAATAGTGTGGCAGTGTCGCTCTGCGACTTTGTCGCTCTACGACTTTGTCGCCTTTCGCGGCTGTAAAGCGGATTGAATAGGAGAATCGGAATAGTCTCCAAGAAGGATTTTGCATCCAGCGAAATGGCATTCTCGATTCTCTTGGACGTTTGGACGTTGCGAAAAAATTTTCGACACGGCCTCATTTACCCTTGGCGTGCTTCGTTGTTCAGATTCCTTTTTCGGATTTGGTAACGACGTATTTGTTTTTCTTGCATTTGTTCGTAACTTTGGGTACCATCGAATCGCGTCAACGGAGGATAGAGCACTGGTGGCCTCGCTCCGCCACAAAAAACCAACCCTGTTGCACGCGCCCAGAGCGCTAGCTCAAGCGTGTAATAAAATCACGGCACGCGCCGCGCCACATTGGGATCCAGTTTCTATGAGCGTTTTATGAGAGCACCGATGATTAGAAGTTCCATGCGTTTCGGTTTCATGACTTTCGCATTCTTGATCTTCGTTGTTTGTCGTACCGAGTTTGCCCAATCGCAATATCTCGAGCAGGACCTCAAGCGATTTGCCCCACAAGCACTGGCGGAAATGGCCAAACAGGAAGGAGATGCTGCTCGGGGTGCAATCGTCTTTTTCCAACCTTCCATGGCCTGTTCGAAATGCCATTCGGTGGGCGACGGAGTCCAAACCGGACTTGGACCTCATCTCGCCAACACCAAAGAACCTCTAACGAATGAAGCCATCGTCGAGGCTATCCTCGAACCGTCTAAATCCATTCGCAAAGGCTTCGAGTCCGCAAGCGTTCTCACCTCGGATGGAGAGACCTTGACCGGCTTGCTGGTGGAACGAACGGATGCCAAGGTAGTTTTACGAGACGGCAACAACCAACTGATTACAGTGCTAAAAGGCGATATCGAAAGTTTTGCGAACCAAACTCAATCGATCATGCCTGCTGGTCAGATCAATCAACTTACCAGTCGGCAGCAGTTTCTTGACTTGGTTCGCTATTTGATTGAGATTCGAGATGGTGGCGTGTCGCGCGCTAAGGAACTGCAACCATCGGATGCATTGCTAACTCTCAAGCTGCCTGAATACGAAGAGCGAATTGATCACGTCGGCTTCATCAACGATTGGGGGCCGGACTCGCTGACCCGCGGCGAAGCCATCTATCGCCGTGTGTGTGGCAATTGTCATGGTACCAAAGACCAAGTGGGTTCGCTTCCAACGGCCATGCGGTTTGCGGAGGGTAAGTTCAAGAATGGCTACGATCCGCTTTCTTTGTATCGGACCCTGACTCGCGGCTTCGGATTCATGCCCGCCCAAACTTGGATGGTCCCATCGCAAAAGTACGACGTCATCCACTATCTTCGCGAGACGTATCTGCGACCACACAATCCATCCCAACTGGCAGCGCTTGACCCGACGTATATCGCGAGTTTGCCGAAGGGTGATACGCGTGGTCCAGAACCGAGCAAGATCGAAGCATGGAGTGCCATGGACTATGGTCCTAGCTTGACCCACTGTTACGAAACGCCGGGAGGAACGCTCAACATTGCGTACAAAGGAACGGCCGTAAGACTCGATTCCGGCGCAGGGGGGGTTTCGCGAGGCCAGCATTGGATGATTTTTGATACCGATACGCTGCGAGTTTCCGCAGCGTGGCAGGCACGGGAGGGTGGAAAACACTCCCGATTTATCGATTGGCGAGACATTCAACTCAATGGCGAACACCAAGTTCATCCGCGAGTCAGTGGAGACGTCGCATTGGCCAACGGCAATGGCCCCGGCTGGGCGGATCCATCAACGGGTTTGTTTGTGGATGACCAACGGGTCGAAGGCCGTGACAAACGTCGTTATGGTCCATTGACGAAAGAATGGGGCAAGTTTCGAGGCCTTTACCATCATGGGTCCAAGGTCGTATTTTCTTACTCCATCGGAAATGCGGAACTGCTTGAGTCACCTAGTTCCGTTTCAAGCTCCACTGGGAAACTACCAACGACGTTTTTGCGAACGATGAATGTTGGCCCTAGAGATCGGGAGTTGATTCTGCAGTTGGCTGACACAACCGAGAGTGGGTTTTTGGAATTGGTCGGAGACAAAGCGTCCCCATCGGCGGTACTGACGACAACCCTGGCTGCTGGCGTGCTGCCTGCCACCGAGAAATTCTCTTGGGTCAACCAAGATGGTCATTTACGAGTGAAAATCCCTGCTGGAAAAGACCCGCTCAAATTCACGCTTTGGATGACCGGCTACCAGCCAGAAAACGAAACAAATCTGGTCTCGCTTGCAAAATCGCTCGGAGCGGAATTGGCTGAGCAGTCGTTCGATTTGAATCCGCTCACGATGGGTGGTCCAGCTCGATGGCCTCAAATATTAGAAACTAAGACAACGACCTCATTTGACATAGGTCCTTTTGCAGTCGACGTATTGACCGCTCCCGAGTCGAATCCTTGGTTGGCACAAATGCGATTCTCGGGCCTTGATTTCTATGCCGACGGGAGCATGGCCATCTGCACTTGGGATGGCGATGTTTGGCACGTTCGCTTGGATGGGAACGAAGGGATTCTCAAATGGCAACGGATTGCTTACGGCCTTTATCAACCGCTCGGTTTGAAGGTGATCCGAGAGAAGATCCACCTCACATGCCGCGACCAGCTTGCCGTACTTCATGATTTGAATGGCGACGGAGAAATCGACTTTTATCAGTGCCTCAACAACGATCACCAGGTGACGGAACACTTTCATGAATTCGCCATGGGTTTGCAAGTGGACGAGGCAGGAAACTTTTACTATGCAAAGTCGGGTCGGCATGCGTTGGTCGCCGTTGTGCCACAGCACGGCACGCTTCTACGCGTCACTCCAGATGGCTCTCGCACCGATATTATTGCGACCGGTTTCCGAGCTGCCAATGGTGTTTGTCTCAATCCAGATGGCTCGTTCGTGGTGACCGATCAAGAAGGGTTTTGGAATCCTAAGAACCGAATCAATTGGGTGACACTGAACCCCTCGGGCAAGCCCAATTTTTACGGTAACATGTTTGGCTACCATGACGTCACCGATGAGTCGGACTCGGCCATGGAACCGCCGCTGTGTTGGATAACGAACGCGTTCGACAGATCGCCAGCGGAATTGCTGTGGGTCGATAGCCCACGCTGGAAAGCACTCAATGGCAGCCTGTTGAACTTGTCGTACGGTTACGGCAAGGTGTTCTCGGTACTGCACGAACAGGTTGGCGGTGTTCGACAAGGAGGCATGATCGAGTTGCCGATCCCGAATTTCCCGACGGGAGTCATGCGGGGCCGATTTCGTCCACAAGATCAACAGCTCTATTTGTGCGGCATGTTTGCTTGGGCGGGAAATGCAACCAGTCCAGGTGGTCTTTATCGGTTGCGGACAACCGATCAACCGATCGTGCTCCCGGTGGCTCTTCAAGCCAAGAAATCCGGTCTGCATTTGACGTTTGCTGAACCTATGGAGGCGTCGTCGTTGGATCCGAAGAACATCAAGATCAAGACTTGGGCGTTGAAGCGATCCAAGAAATATGGATCCGACCACTACGACGAAAAGACGTTGGCCGTGCGTTCCTTAGACCTTTCGGCGGATGGCAAATCCGTTCGAATGGATGCCGCTGAGTTGGCGCCGACGTGGTGCATGGAGATCAAGTTTGCGTTCCGGACTTTGACCGGCCAGCCGGCCGAAGGGGTCATCCATAATACGATTCATTCGTTGGGCGATTGAGGCAAACAACAAAAGGTGAAATAGCATGAATGGAGAGCAGAAGCTACTGTGTTTGTTGGCTGGCTACACTGCCATTCGCTCGACGTTATTCGACGGGCGGCGATCTACCCATTTTCGTTTACTTGGCTTTCTCGGCCTGCATTGTATGTGTCCCGGTGTTTTTCTCCGTTCTGTCGTTAAAACGCTGTGTATTCCCAACTATTTTGGTGGTTGGGCTTTCCGTGTTGGCTACCGTGAGTGAAGTTTCGCTTTTCGCATCACTTCGGTTGCGAGGCCCAGATTTTCTCCACTTCGTCTGGATCAATTTTTTCACCATGCTTCCTGTGCTGGGTGTCGCCATTGGATTGAGGTTAGCAGATTATCGATTGGTAAAATCGTAGGTCCGTCCGCTCCGCGACAGACGGTTCCTGTGGTTTCTTGCAACCAAATCGTCGACTACTCAAGTTTCTTCGCATCGGCTCGGCTCTGAAAAGTTCGGTTGTGCAAAGTTCGGCTGTAAAAGGCTCTGCCGGGTCGTAAACGTTCAGGAATGAAATGGATGCGTTGCGGTTTTAGCAGCCAGGACATCCGTCGGCGGAGCGACGGATCTACGGAGGTCCATGCGGTTTCTTGAAGCCATTTCGTCGACTACGCAAGATTCTTGTCGCCGATTCCATCGGGCAAGAACTCCTTCGGTTTGGTACAGTATGGTTGATGCAATCTGTCAAATAAAACCTTATAGCCTACGCGTGGGACTGGAAGTCGAAAAAATGGCCAGTCGTTTACGCCGCCCATACCAACAGCCTCCAAACAACTCATGAAACCTTTCCTCACTATTACAGCTCTGATCTTGGTTATGATTTCGACTCTTGCGCCTTGGGCTGTCGCAGAGGATCCACTCACCCAACAGAAGAAGTCGATCGCTAAATTCCAATACAAATCCGAAGGCATCGAAGT
>JBBRJI010000378.1:0-6155 GCA_038219625.1 Pirellulales bacterium
CAATGCTCAAGCGTTGGTAAGCAAAGCGGACGTCGTCGTCGACTGCGCACCGTTGTTTGCAGAGCGTTTTGCGATGAATCGTGCCGTAGTCCATCAAGGCAAACCGATGGTGGAATGCGCGATGTATGAGTTTGAAGGGAGTCTGACAACGATTTTGCCTGGGATAACGCCGTGCCTCGCATGCTTATCGCCGATTGAGCCGTCCGCTTGGCGCCGAGAGTTTCCTGTCTTTGGCGCGGTCGCCGGGACAGTCGGATGCATGGCCGCCATGGAGGTGATCAAGCTGATCACAGGAGTGGGTGAAACGCTCTCGGGCAGCATGCTGGCGATGGACCTTTCCATGATGACGTTTGCACGCCGCAGGATTCACAGGAATCCGAATTGCGAAGTATGCAGCAAGAGACATCCAGTCTGAGAATCGTCCCTGATGCAAATCCGAATTCGCCATTTGTTGTTGATCACCACTGCGGTTGCGATCCCATTTGCGTTGTTCCGTTGGGGAACCGTTGGTTTGACCGTTATCGGAATCACCTTATTCGCGATTCATTTCGTAGTGTTGACGATGCCAATTGTTATTTTCGTGTTAGCCATTGCTACCAGTCCGCAAGTCGGCAATCAACTTGATGTAGGAAAAAACAAAGGTGTTGCAATCGCGTTTAAGATTTGGCTTGCGTGTATCGTAATGGTTTTTCTGTTCTGGTTCTGCTTATTATCGTATTTCAATCTTCGACGCTAACTATCCAAGGGGAAGGATAGTTAGCGGTGGTTTTTAGCGGACAGAACGGCAACCCAGCTTTTCGACCCACAAAATTTCCCTATGGAACAATGAAATGATGCTCGTGCTCGTCATCGAAAAGCAAGCGGAGCGATTACGGATTGGAGGGGAATCTCGACCGTAGCGTAGATCTTCACCACTTGAAAGCGCCACTCGAACTTCGTAAACTGCAATTTACGTGTCCAGTTCTTTACTTTTTTACAGGCGTCTTCTTGGAGTGCAAGATGAGAGTTTCATTTCCAACATTAATTGCAATCGTGTTGATGTCGATTGCTAATTCGACATCCGCCAGCGCGCAGGGTCTGTTCAGTCGTTTCAGCCAACATGGTTGGCATCGAGCAGCATCGAATTGTTGTAACGAGATCGCAGAAAGTGTAGTTTATTGTCCAACGTCATGTGCGCATTCAGAAGTCTGCGACACGACACAATCAATACCAACTGTCGCATATCAAACGGTTACTCAATATCGGATGGAGACCCGGTCCGAGACTGTGATCGGACAAGATGGGAAACCGATGCAGATAACGAGAACTGTGGAAGTGCCGTTTACGGTCCAGGTGCCGGTGCAAAGCGCAGTCGCTTCGGGCGAAAGAAGAGCGACCACGGACGAGGTGCTTGCACAGGCGCTGCTTGAGTTAGCAGAGATCAGGAAAAAGCTTGGTCGCATTCAAACGGAAGAAAGAGTAGGAGATCCGCCATCGCTTGAAACGCTGGAATTACAAATCGAGAAGATTCGTAAGGAACGAAGTGAAACGGGCAAAGATGGCGCTTTCGACACTGGAAATTCCACTAAAAGCCAAACCCGTCAGATGGACGCAATGTGGCGAGTTTGGAGAGACGTTTCCGGGAAGTTCGAAACCATTGCAAAGCTGGATTCGACCTTAGGGAAGAATATTCGATTGATCAAAAAGAGTGGCAGTTTTTGTGACGTGCATTCAGATCAGCTTTCGGAAACAGACCGTGAATTTTTGCGTGTATCGCTTCATACGACTTCGTTGCACTGAATTAGCGCAGGTTTATTTTAAATCATCGCGCACTCGACAACCTGAGAAATTTATCTGGGATTCAAATTTGCTAATTTCGTCGACCTTGCCTAGGTAGCCACTGAGGATCACCTCATTGGCCCTAAACAGGCCGTCCAATTCACCGGTTAAAAAAATGGTGGTTCGGTACTTCTTGCCGTTTATTGGAAAGCTGTAAGTAATTGCAAATGAGCCATTATCTGGGTCTCGATCTAGCGTAAATCTAAACGTCAACAATTCTCCTTGCTTCATTAACTCGAACGGCGAGGGAATGTTTTCAGGATCGGAAAGATGTTTGGCGATAGGTTCTGCCACTTGCTTCTCTAGTTCCAGAATTTTCGCCGGAGCAAATTTAAGATCAATTTCTAGAAATTCTCTCAAAAGAGGAACTTCGTAGTTGTATTCGTTAATGACAAACGGTTCCGTTATCCTGAACCCAAGCTTGATGTGTTTCGTGTCGAGTTTTCGGACCCGATTGAACTCAAAGTACCCAGGCGTTTCTGCCCGCAGAACGTAAGTCTGCCCGTAGCCAGTAAGTTCAATTTCCCCAGCGGTTGCCTTACGTCCATTTACGAGCACGGTTCCACGAACATCCACCAACAATCGGAGATACCAGAAGTAGGCAAGAGCTAGGATTAAAATCACGGGAGCGACTATCCAAATGATCGATTTTACAAATCGACGTGCCCGCCAATTTTGGACCAGACCCGTGGCATTGCCGTTGTCCGACGGGCCGGATTGTGGGTCTGAACAGTGCTCGGCAATTTTCCTCCGAGCTTCGTCGATCTTCTCCAGGATCTCGAAAAGTTCGGAATCTTTCGTGATCTTCACTTCTTCATTTAGAAAGAACTCAAGTCGCTTTTTCCATTGTTGACAAACAATTTTCGACGACGCAAAGTCTCGTTCGGCGACTGCGGCAGGTCCATTTCCATTCGCTAGTTCGCCGCTGTCTTCGTTTTTCGAAAAAACTGGTGGGCGATCCAATTTCCTGAGCTTGTGAACAACTCCCAACTGTGGAATGTCAATTGCTGGCTGGTTCGTCAATCGCCGATATAGTTGCGAAAAATCACCACTAGGCTGCTTGAGTTCTAAGGACTTTATTACGTACTTAGTATATCCTTGGAAGCGTAGGGAAATCCATTTTCGATCCTCGTCCTTAAACAAGATCGGAATGAACTTATTATTTAAATGGGGTGAGGCGTAAAGTTCGTTCTGAATTAGGACGCTTTCCCAGGCTACACCTTGACCGATGCCTGGAACCTCTTCTCCTCGATATCGGTGAAAATAGCGTTCGGTAAACAACGCCAGTACAAAGTCTGCTTTTTCAACCTGACGTTCCATCCATAACGGCCAGCCCTCTCTTGGAGAGGGATCGTATTGATCGATCCAGCAGTCGATCCCGTATTCTCGCAAACAATTCGATAACTCCAACACACGAGCTGAATGTTCTAGACTATCGTGACTGTAGCTGATAAGCACTCGCGGTGGTTTCTTTTCCTCCGAGTCTACTTTATCCATTCTTTGAATTGAGTCAGACATGCGAATCCTTGGGGCTCGAAGGCTAAAAAGTTATGTTCCGGGAGGATCGAAATGCTATGTTGAAGTATAGGTCACCAACACTTGATTCGCGACTACTGGGCATCGCCGTGATGGCCGATATTTAGGGTTCATGAAAGCGGGGGCCAGTCTGGCCTGTCAAATAAGTCTTGGACGGGTCGGCGGGCAGATATTCAGCGACGAAAGGAAAGACAGGATGCCAAGCGATTTGGTACCCAACTCAGACCGTTGCACCCATTGCTTAGAGTCGCCTTCGATTTACTAGAAAGAAGAGGTTGTTCGGATCCAGCAAAGTCGCAGGAACACCCAAAAAACAGCTAATTCAACGTGGAACAGCCATCAGAACTTACAATTGAGTTTGCAAGAATTACGAGTACGACTGAATTCTAAAGGAAGTGGGTAATGATGAGGCTTCATTCCGAGGGGCCTCATCATCTCAATTAGACTCAATTAGACTAATTTAGACTCAATTAGACTAAATTAGAATTAGCCTCACCTGGAATTATCTAGGCTTGCGCCACTCCCGGTTGTAACCAATCTTCTCCAGCGCGAGATACACTTCCTCGAGTGTCTTTTCACCGAAATTTGCGATGCTCAACAGCGTTTCCGGAGAACTCTGCAATAGATCGCGAACGGTGAAGATTCCTTTCTCCTCAAGGCAGTTCGTCGTTCGAACTTGCAGACCAATCTCGGCCGTGCTCAGCTCCAAACGTTCCTTCATCCGACGTGCGTTTTCGTCAGCTTGGCTAATGGGAATACGAGTCATTCGATCTTCACCCTTATGCAGCAAGTCATTTGCTATGAGAAGCCCAGGACAAGACTACATTCCTGCCCAAAACCAGTAAACTTCCCAGCATGATACCAACTATTTTTGGAAGTATAGCAAACTCCAAGAAAACAACAGCGATTCGTTGCCAGTTTCGCTAAAATATTTTCATGGGATGCTAGCATTTGGTCGGAAGGCCATCGCGGCAATAAGCAAAGTGTTGCACCTAAGTCCCACCTCGAAACGTTTTTAATAGGCTCCCTCCGATGCAGTTTTCTTGGACCATCTTCGGCACGTGTTCGCGACACCTTGTCGCTTTGTTCCTTGCGTGCACCACGAATTTTTTCGCGAACGCAACAGAACCCTCAACACAAGCTGGCGGAAACCTTATGGCTGGTGTTTTCGCAAAGAACATCAATCCAGTCAACTTGCCCGTGTGGGTCAATGGCGGCATCTCTGGCAAGCAAGTGGATCGGATCAATGACCCTCTGCATGCGCGCTGTTTGGTTCTAGGTGATGGCAAGATGCAAATCGCAATTTGCATCGTCGACAATTGCATTATTCCGCTGCAGTTGGTCGATAAGGCCAAGGAGCTAACACAATCCAAGACTGGCATTGCGATTAACCACATATTGATTGCAGCGACCCATACTCATTCTGCTGTCGCTGTGGATGGAGTGCATGGTACGCCTGTCCAACAGGATTACGCCGAGTCGCTCCCAGGTTGGATCGCAGAAGGAATCGCAGAAGCCCAAAAGCGAATGGTGCCTGCCCAATGGGGGACCGCAACGGTGGTCTGCGAGCAGTATATCTATTGTCGTGACTGGCTCATGAAACCTGGTAAAGCAAACTCATCTCCGTTTTCAGGCAGGACCAGCGATTCGGTCAATATGAACCCGGGGCATGACAACCCAAACAAAATGGCACCCATAGGTCCTGTCGATACCCTCGTCCCTATCCTTGCTATTCAAGACCTGCAGGGCAAGCCCATTTCGGTCCTCGCATCGTTCTGCACTCATTACGCTGGCGCACCAAATCTCTCCGCCGACTACTTTGGAGTTGTTTGCGAACGACTCGGAAAATCGCTTCGGCCTGACTCGCCTGATTTATTCGTGGGGCTCATGGCCAATGCAACCAGTGGCAATGCGAACTGCGTCGACTTCAGCAAACCAGCCGCACCCTTTACCTATACCGAAGTAGGAACCTACGTCTCCGACAAAATCTTATCCGTGCTGCCATCGATCCAATACTCGTCGCAACTTAATCTCGATGTCGAACTCGACTCCATCGAGCTCGCGGTTCGCATGCCACGTGCAGCCGAAGTCACAACAGCAAAGCGATACATCGAAACACACCTCCAAGACCGATTGCCCAAGACGCTCGATGAAAACTACGCACGTGAGACCGTACTGCTCAGTAAAATGCCACCGACTCGCAAGCTCAACTTGCAAGCCATCCGGCTCAATGATTTCGTCATCGTGGCTAACCCTTGCGAATCTTACAACGAGACAGGCCTAAAACTCCGTCAAGCCAGCCCGTTTCGATTGACCATGAATATCGGACTGGCCAATGGCCACGCAGGCTATATTCCGCCACCCGAACTGTTTCAACTGGGAGGTTATACAACCTGGCGATGTCGAAGCAGTTGCTTGGAGGAACAAGCCGAACCGAAGATGGTTGAGGGCTTAACTCGCGTCATGCAAACTTTGCACGCGCGGCAAGCTGCATCCAAGCCCGTTTCGCTCCAATCGAAACCGAAATCGCCCGTCAGTCCGCAGGAAAGCCTCAAATGGTTGGAGACCGAACCAGGTTTCAAGGTAGAGCTCGTGGCTGCTGAGCCTCAAATCGTCGATCCGGTTTCTATGCAGATCGATTCCAAAGGACGCATGTGGGTCGTTGAGATGGTTGACTATCCAACTTCAGACGATGCACCCAAGAGCCGCATCGTGGTGCTTCAAGATAAAGATAACGATGGGTTTTTTGAAACATCAACCGTCTTCGCGGACAAGCTCCTCTTTGCAACGGGGGTTCAACC
>JBBRJI010000379.1:0-6153 GCA_038219625.1 Pirellulales bacterium
GCGGAGCCGGTACCTGGAGATGGAGCAAGGAGGGACGACGCAGCGGAGTCGGAAGGTACCGGCGTAGCGTCGACGCAAGATGTTGATTTATCGCAATTAAACCTACCGCCGCGCAGCGGCGAAAATTTGTTTGAAGAATGAGGGCGCACAGCAGCAAACAAAGGGGAGCAAAAAAGGTGTCAGAGGTGTCAGGAGTCATTGTCTTGTGCGGGCGGAGCGTGCGAATCGGTCGGTAGTGAAACGCCGCTACCATCGGGACAAACAGGAATGGCGTGAACTTAAGGGAATTCCTGGCTCCACCGGCCTTGGAGGTCGTACAGCTTTATCTCCCATGAAATTCAAAGGATCACGAAGGAAGATTGGCAAATCACGCTAGTACGTTGTCAACCCTTACTTTTTGGATCGCGAAAGTGGCGTAAGCTTCCAGCTTGCGATGAATCACTGATGGCAAGCTGCAAGCTTTTTCTACTTTTAAGCCCTGACAAAGCACTAGTTTCCCACGCCCATCGCATCCGCGCATCCGCTCTGGGCGTGCCACCCTCAATCAGGCGTTGCTTTGCTTGCAAGCTCCGAAAGCTGTACGGCCTCCTTGTGTCGGTGGACCAAAGACTGACAGGCTCAGAACTCCTGATCCGCAGGAAAGTAGTGCGGCGCGTCTGTGCGAAATGCTATCGCAAGATGTAGTGGTTTGAGACGGATCCTATACCAAATGTTGTGCATGCAATCGCTCGAGAGGGGACAAGTCATTTTCCGGTCCTTGTGGCTCAATGCTCAATAATGCAAGGGAATTCGCCTGGCGGATCAGGAGTTCTGAGGCTAGAAGGCGAGATTGCAACATTTAGTACGTCCCCACCTTGTTTTCATTCACCTTGGCGAATGAAAACAGGGTGGGGACGTACGGGAGAGGGGGAATCATTCGGGAGGGGAATCATTGTGCTGCGTTCGGTGTCCTTGAGGAGCCGGATCTTAAACACGTTTTCGGATAATCGCCAAGATTTTCATTGGCTTGGCGTCGCCTCTGAAAGTGGCGTCCGCGGCTGGATTGGCTAGACTGATGATTGCTAAGCGGGAAAGCGCGTCCTTTGACCGCATTGCAGCTTGGCTAACTATTAAAAAAATCCTTGTCCGAACTCTCCAATCATACACCCCTTCCGTCAACGTAAGTGAACTAAAATGCGGTGCATCCAGTTGTTCGCAGTTTTGCTTTCTGTAATTCTTCCCGCTAGTCTATTGGCGGAAACAATAGAGTTGAAGTTTGTGGTCAACACATCTCAACCAGTCGCCAAGGAAGACACGCTGTTCTTGGCGGGCAATACGGCCACCCTTGGTAATTGGAACCCAAGCGGTTTCGTTCTTACTCGCAAGTCCGATACTTGCTACGAGGGTCTGGTGGAACTCGAGATTGGAGGAAACATTGAGTTCAAGATTACGCGGGGAACTTGGGAAACGGTGGAAAAGGATGCGGATGGAGGGGAGATAGCTAATCGAACCGCGACGGTGAAGAAAGGAAAAGACGTGGTTGTCGCGGTTGAGTCATGGGCGGACGAACACCCAAGGCCAGGTCGGTCAAGCGTGGTCGGTACCTTAGAGATGCGCCGAATCGCTTCTATTGATCCTTCGCGGCTGGTGCGAGTATGGCTTCCGGCTGGGTATCAAGATTCCACTCAATCGTATCCGGTACTTTATATGCTCGACGGACAAAACGTTTTCGATCGTTCGACGTCGGCTATCGGTGAAGAATGGGGCGTCGACGAAACACTTACCCAATTGATCGAAAGCAAAGCTATTCGTCCGATGATCGTCGTCGCTATCGACAACAGTTCTAAACGAGTGGATGAGTACACTTCTATCGCCGACGGCGAAAGCAACCGAAAACGCGGAGGCAATGCGGAGCCGTTTGCAAAATGGATCGCAGAAGAACTAAAGCCACAAATGGATCGTGAGTATCGTACGCAGGCTAAACGAGACTCGACATGGATCGGAGGATCGTCCCTCGGAGGATTATTTTCGTTGTATTCTGTTGTACAACATAACGAAACGTTTGGTTGCGCCATTGCGATGTCCCCGTCACTTTCGTGGGGTAACGAAGGCATGAATAGCTGGATAGAATCGTCCCAAAATCGCGTTACGAAGCCGACTCGCGTTTGGGTCGATTTCGGAGGCAAAGAAGGAACGACTGAAAAAGGCGCGCGAGAAAACGTTGAGCGGTTTGAGCGATTTCAGAAAACACTCAGCACACTCGGTCAAAAGCAGAACAGGTACTTCACGATCGGAGGACGATTGTTTCCTGAAGCGAAACACAACGAGTCTGCCTGGCGAGAACGATTTGCCGAAGCAATTCAGTTTATTGCAAAGTAAGTCTATCTTCTAGCGGCGGGGAAGAAGGAATGCTGCCCATCTGATCCGAATGCCAGCCCGATCCTTCGAAGAAAGGGGCAAGAAAAGTCATTTGATCCCAAACACTCCTTCCACCCATCGCCAAGTGGCTAAACGATCTTCAAGCCAACGCAATTCGCGATCAAGTCCACACGCTTGATGCTCGCATTCTCAGCGAAGCCGTTATTTGACCGGTGTACTTCATGCGATGAAATCGCCGAGTTTGGACAGGCAAAGTACGGCTTAGCATCACATGATGGCCGACCTGCGACCAACGGTTTACCAGACACGCTGCAGCACGCGATATTAGGCCTGTGGCTAACAGCTACCAGATCCCAGATCCCGCGTCGCGAACCGTAGTTTCGAGAAAGATTCGCAATATCGACCGTATGCATGGGTAATTCATTCGAAGAGATGTCTCATTGTCTAATTCTAGCTACTTTTCACCTGGAACTAATTTTAGCCATGCCTCGGTAAACGCCGCGTGCTTCATGCTCTTTCCGCCTTCGACAAAGTAACTGTAGATCGCATGAATAGTACCATCGGCTCCTTGGGTTACCGCCGGGTAGTGAAACGATCCGCTGGGCTGGTCTTCCAAATGCCGTGTTACAGGCCATGTACGACCCTCGTCGCTTGAGAGCGAAACTGCAAGTCGGTTTCGTCCCTTTGTCGTGTCATTGTAAACCAGCAGCCAATTGCCGCTGGTCAGTCTAATACCGTCCACGCCTGCACCGGGATTGGGCAAGTCACACACACCCACAGGCCCCCACGTTTCGCCTTCATCGTTCGATTCAGAAACTCGCACTTTCCCACGCACTCCATTCTCTCGCATGTAGGCAACCAACGTTCCGTTTTCGCGACGCAATACCGTCGGCTGGATATTACCGAAGCCAAAGAGCGGCTTGCTAGCGTGCCAGGAGCTACCGCTATCATCGGTAATTGCCATGATAGAAATGGAAAAAGTGTCCGTGTACAGCGGCAATAGGATTCTTCCACTGGGCAATTGAGTCGGTTTGCAGCGTGGTTGCCAGCCTAGCCGCTGATACAGTTTTTCCCCAAGTCGCTCGCGCAAGACACGCAGGTTTTCGACCGTTTTTGGAGGGAGTGTGTCTTGGTAGGGTGCCAACTCCAGGTCCAGTCTCTTGCGTGCTTCGTCCGCAAAGTCATCCGGCTTGAGCAAAATCATAGCTTCTCGATTCCAGCGAGGAGACTCTGGTGCAGCGAACTGTTTCGCCATCTTGAAATTCGTGAGGCAAGACTCCCAACTGTTCGCCAGGATCGTTGGATAAAACAACCAAAGCTGTTGATCACGATCAAGGAACAATGCCGTATTGCAGTCTGGAAAACCGGGCGTGTCCGCCAGAACGAATGGGTCCGTCCACTCGGTCGCACCTCGCTTTTTCCATGCGGCAAACACAGCCACGTCGTCGGCTTGACGTTCCCCTGCACCGCGATACCAGGATGCAAAAAGGTCTCCGTTGGGACATTCGACAATGCCCGGCGCATGATTGTGCTTAGGATTCAAGGGGAATACGAGTTCTGAAACAATTTCAGGATCGGAAGCATCTATGCGACTTACGAAAACCCCCGATGCGAGCAGGACGAGTAAACTGTAAGTCATCGCGATTGGCGGCATGTTTTTCTCTCAATGCAAGGAAATCCCACGAATTCAGCTACGACTGCGGGACAGGAATTGTCTATTAGTGATGTTCTTACCGTAGTTTACATCTTACCGCTCGCCCAAACACAATGTAGCTAGCAAGACGCGCCATCAGTGTTTAACATAGCGTCAGTCCTACTTCTCCATTTGAGTGAACGATTGCAAGGGGCCTAATGCAATGGCGCGATTCTGCATTTTTTTCTCGGTTTGTTTTTGCGGCGTTGCCAACTTTGGCGATTACCTCACGGCGTCCGAAAAGCAACCGCCCAACATCCTGTTTATTTTCTCAGATGATTTGGCATTTCAAGCCATCAGCGCTTACGGCGAAAAACGGCAATTGCTGCAAACGCCGAACATGGACCGAATCGCAGCAGAAGGAATGCGATTTGATCGCTGCCTAGTTACCAACTCGATTTGTGGGCCAAGCCGCGCGACCATTTTGACGGGCAAATACTCCCACATAAATGGCTTCTACAATAACTCGAATTCCAAATTCGACAGTTCTCAAATGACCATGGCGAAGATTCTTCAGCAATCGGGCTATTCGACCGCCGTGATCGGCAAATGGCATCTGGGGAGCGATCCGGTCGGTTTCGATCATTGGCACATCCTGCCTGGGCAAGGTGTCTACTACAACCCGCCGATGATTCGGAACGGCGAAAAAGTTAAGGAAAGTGGTTACACCACCGATGTCATAACCGACCTCTCGCTGGAATGGCTGAAGAATCGCGACAAGTCAAAACCTTTCCTGTTGATGGCTCAACACAAAGCCCCGCATCGTGAATGGTCGCCAGCCCTGCGGCACCTTGGGTGGGACAAAGATCGACAATACCCGGAACCGGAAACACTGTTCGATGATTTCGTTGGACGAAGCAAAGCCGTTTCCGATCATGACATGGGAATCGAAAAATCGTTCTCCAATTTGGACGTCAAACTGGCAACTCCAGGGGGGATGACACCGGAGCAGTTAAAGGACTGGAACGCCTATTACGAGCCTCGCAATGAGGCGTATCGCAAAGCGACACCGAAAGGCAAAGACCTCGTGCGATGGCGGTACAATCGCTATATGCACGACTATTTGGGCTGCGTCAAAGCGGTCGACGAAAGCGTTGGTAAATTCCTAGGTTTTCTGGATCAGGAAGGATTGGCTGACAATACGATCGTGGTTTGCACCTCCGACCAAGGGTTTTACCTGGGAGAGCATGGATGGTTCGATAAGCGTTGGATATTCGAAGAATCCCTGAGGTCGCCGATGCTCATTCGTTGGCCGGGTAAGACCAAGCCTGGCAGTGTGAATAAAGACATCGTATCGCTACTGGACGTCGCCGAGACGTTTCTCGATGTCGCAGGACAGCCAATTCCTGCGGACATGCAAGGGCGAAGCATAGTGCCTTTGTTAAAAGGGGAAAAGCCGGCTACGTGGCGAGATAGTTTCTACTACCACTACTACGAGTTTCCTGCCCCACATCGGGTACGACCGCACTATGGCGTGGTGACGGATCGATTCAAATTGGTTCACTACTACAATACCGATGTCGACGAGTGGGAATTGCTTGACCGGGAAAAGGACCCGCTGGAAGTCAAAAACTTTTATAACGACGCGGCGTACGCAGACACCAGAAAACTCCTGCATCTGGAATTGGAACGTTTACGGAAAGAGGTCAAGGAACCTGAAAAAACGCCGCGCGAAGCGTACGGTCGCGCCCCATTCGAAAACAAGCCTAAGACGACAACCGAGTCGAAGTAGCATTAAAACTATGCTCTTGCGGGAGCAATTGGATTGCGCATCTTTTCTTCCACTTCGCCTGTTTGAACAGACAGGCAAACCGATTCATTTTGCTTCCGTCGGTTTTCAACCGGCGGGGCAGCATCTGTCAGCTACCATCGCGAAAAGTTCGCAGTGATCGCTCTCCGGCGGACTCGTCCGGCGGAAGCAACGTCCTCAAACGTTGCTTCCGCCCGAATAAATCGGACGGAGGGCGGTCAGCGATGCAAACATGAAATGAATATCGGGTATTCGAGTAGCTGTCAGATATGGCCCCGCCGGTTGGAAACCGACGGTAGCCAAACCTATGTCGATATGGACCTACAAAATTTGCGAGGAACAAAAACGGAAG
>JBBRJI010000380.1:0-6132 GCA_038219625.1 Pirellulales bacterium
CCATACATAACTATACACTAAACGACAGGCATAAGGCTGATTTCATAGCACCAACGATGTGTCTGAATCGAGCTGGGTTCGGAAATCGGTGACATGCGGACGCGCCGTTCGGCATCCGAAAAATCCAGCCGCCCAATCGACATGCTGAGTTCCATTCGAGCGGATTCGACAAGAAATCCAATGGAATTCGGATGAATCGATGGCTGGATAGGGGCCACGAGACGGTACTGAGAACCAAACCATGTGGAACTTTTCGTGTTTTTGCACGCGATATCAAATTTCAGTTGACCGATGTTCTGTGTTTCTATGGCAGTGGACCAGTGGCCGCTTCCGGATAGGCCAACCCCTAGCAATACCGGACTCGTACCAGGCGTACAGCATTCTTCGACCATTTGCTGCATGGGAGGGCTCGCCGTCCATGGCTCCTCCTCCGAGCCCTCAATCGATTCCAACAATGGAATATACGAATCCCCAACCGCTATTCCAACGGTGTGCGATAGACGATCTCTCAGCTTGGAATAGCGAACACTCAATGCACCGGTGGATATCGAAATCATGTCAAGTACTGGTAACCATTCTTTGTCCTCGTTCAATAATGCTGCCGCTTCCATGTGAGGTGAACTCATTGTACCTGCATTCGCTTTTTCCGAATATGCGGTCTGTGCCGATCCGGTCAACGATCCTTTTGAGGTAAACCGCACGGGATAGCGACCTGTGCACGATTCAACGTGTATTGTTTCTTGGTCATTTCCCAATCAACGCACTTTCTCGGTTTCGTTCCATGATCACGCATGGGCTAATTCCCATCCACCCGCTTACCCTCGTGCCAAACTACTTGGTGGGCACGAATGTTTACCTTTGGAATGAAAAAACAGGTTCCACGGTCAAGTTTCTATCGAGCGAGCAGATGGTCACGGAAAGCACATTCCGCTTTTTGTTGGCAAATCCAAGCCAAAAAGTATTTGTTGAGGACTCCTGTCATCGGTCCTACCAAGATTACTTGCTCGAACATTTGAAAGACTGGCTGATGGATTCCAGAATTCCCCGCATCCTCAAGACGGCCGTCATTGCGGAAACACTACATGTGCAACTATCCAAGGCCTTCGAACATCAATCGGTTCGCCCATGGATCGAATGTTGCATTGAAGGCAGTCGATGTCTTGCACAACATGGGCAGCATATCCAACTGAATGGACGCGAATTGCAGCGGACACTCCGGCATGATTCGAGCTTTGTCACTCATGCTATTAATACTGCATTCTACGCCTACTTGATCGCGGAGAGTCGCGGATACTCCGAAGAGACAATCTCGGAGATATGTACCGGCGCAATGTTGCATGATATTGGCAAGATGGAACAAAGTTTCCTGGATTGCAATGCTGACTTGCATTTGGAGTCGCAACACGATTGGACACAACGAAACGGCCAATCGCATCCAACCCTGGGCTTCCGAATGCTATGCCGAGAACCGAATATCAAGCAAACCCATTTGATGGTTTGTTATCAGCACCACGAGCGTCCTGATGGCAATGGCTTTCCCGTTGCTTTATTAGGAGACGAAATCCATGAAGCGAGCAAGATTTGTGCGGTCGCAAATCGATTTGATGGATTGACCAGTGCGCGTTCCCATCGCGCTGCGATGACCCGATTGGCGGCACTCCGCGTGCTTGAATCAGAAAGAAACACGGCCCTTGATTCGGAGGTAACGAAATGCTTGGAACAAAAAATGAGCCAAACTTCAACGAACTAATCAATGCGCACCCTCTCTCGCTGGCCATACCACCACAAGTCCAACTCGAACTGCGTCAACGTGGCCCGATATCCACATGCGACGAAGACGTAAGGGTCGCCACCAGGTTTCGATGCAAGGGACCGGCTGTACTGGAATGGATTGAGTCCCCAAGCGGATTGCCGCTGCAATTCCCAACCACCCAAGTCATCGTAAGAAATCTTTCGCGCACAGGCTTCTCCGTACTGGCGGATCGACAATGGTTTCCAGAACAAGTCGTTAAGATTTACCTTCCCTTAGCCATTATTTTGGCGAAAGTGATGCGCGCCAAGCGATTGGGCAGTCGCTGTTACGACATCGGATTTCGAATCGTTAACTACAGGATTCTAGAAACTGAGTCCTATTCATGACTGCCATTTTGTTTCCAATCAGACGCTAGCTCCAATCGGACGTTAGCAGCGTCCGCCACGTGGCGGACGCTGCTAGCGTCAGTATTGCTACACAAGAATCTCGTTCACCACGTGCGCTTCCTCGACACCCGTCAAGCGTGTGTTCAATCCCCGGAATTTGTACGCGAATCGACTATGGTCAATTCCCATGCAATGCAATATCGTCGCATGCAAGTCCCGAAGGTGGACCGGCTTCTCAACGATGTTGTAGCAAAAATCGTCCGTCGCCCCGTACTCCATTCCACCCCGTATTCCGCCACCTGCTAACCACACAGTGAAGCTGCGGCCATGGTGATCGCGGCCCATTCCGGGGTCTCCTATCTTTCCTTGACTGAATACTGTTCTGCCAAACTCGGTCGCAAACACCACCAACGTATCGTCCAAGAGACCGCTTTGTTTGAGGTCTTTTATTAAGGCAGCCGTGGGTTGATCGATATCGCGGCATTGGTTTGGCAATTGCCGACCAAGCGCAATATGCTGGTCCCAGCCTCGATGAAAGAGCTGAACAAACCGAACGTCCCGCTGAAGTAGCCGACGAGCCAACAGACAGTTGGCTGCATAACTCCCCGGCTTCAACACTTCCGGGCCGTAGGCTCCTAGAGTTGCCTCCGATTCTTGGCTAATATCAGTCAAATCGGGTACCGAAGTTTGCATACGGTATGCCATCTCGTAGGCGTTGATCCGAGCCAACGTTTCAGGATCGCCAAGTTCGGCCGCGCGGAGCGAATTCAGTTCCGATAAATCATTCAACATCTCGCGACGTTGACTCGATTCAACCCCTGGCGGATTGCTTAAGTACAAAACAGGATTGGCACCTGGACGAAGCCCCACTCCTTGATGCGAAGAAGGCAAAAAACCGCTTCCCCAAAGTCGCGAAAAAATGGGTTGCCCCGGGTTTTTTCCGGTCCCCTGGGAAACCATCGCGATGAACGCCGGCAAGTTCTCATTCTCGGTTCCGAGCCCATAACTGACCCACGCCCCCATGCTCGCGTAACCCGGTTGCTGGTTGCCCGTGTTCATGAACGTAATAGCTGGATCGTGATTGATGGCCTCGGTATGAAGACTTTTGATCAAGCAAATATCGTCGGCGATCCCTTGGATGTTGGGCAATAAGTCGCTGATCCACGTACCATTTTGTCCGCAGCGCTTTCCAGGTTTGAGCGGTGGAACAACTGGATACGCCGATTGCCCAGAGGTCATGCCTGTCAGACGTTGCGTCCCCTTGATCGACGGTGGGATTTCTTTCCCTGCGTGTTCGTGCAACATCGGCTTGTCATCGAACAAATCGACATGCGATAAGCCACCGCTCTGGAAAAGGCATACTACCCGCTTGGCCTTCGGTGCAAAATGCGGAAGGCCCGAAATGCCGCCACCCGACCGGGCTAGTTCACTCGCATTAGAAAATTCTGGAAACAAAAGCGAACCTAGAGCAATGCTCCCCAATCCTCGTGTGGCATCGCCAAGAAAAGTTCGTCGCAATAGATGTTGCTGAGAGTGTTCGAAAGGGTTCATGGCCATAGCTTCTGAATTAATTGCGTGTGACGGTTTCACTCAAGTTGAGCAGAATGGCTGCGACTTGTGACCAAGCTGCCAATTCAACAGTATCGAACTTGGGATGGATTGGCGATTCGCCAACACGAATAGACGCCTTCGCTTGGTCAACATGCATAGCGTATCGCGATCGTTCGCGGGCCAGAGCCTTTAACAAGACATGGCTCTCTTGGTCGTTGGGCTTTCTAGATGTCGTCTCCAAAAAAGCCCAGTTCAATCGCTCGCCGTCCGTCTTATCGCTTCTCGAAAGGACTCGTTGTGCAAAGGCCCGCGAGGCTTCGACGAACTGTGTGTCGTTGAGTGTCACTAAGGCTTGAAGAGGCGTCGTGGTGTTGCCACGTGCTACAGTACAAACTTCGCGATTGGGGGCGTCGAATGCCATCATGTTTGGAGGCGGTGCAGTGCGTTTCCAATAGGTATACAGGCTTCGTCGATAAAGCTTTTCGCCATGGTCCTGAACAAAAGTCTGTGCAGTCGCAGGCGAACTGCCATAGTGGCTGACTTCACGCCAGAGATCGCCGGGCGTGTAAGGGTTCACGCTCGGACCTCCAATGCGTGGGACGAGTAGACCGCTTATCTTCAAGGCGGAATCCCGAATCAACTCCGCCGGCAATCGAAAGCGAGGCCCGCGGGCTAAAAGCCGATTTTGCGGATCTCGCTCCAACAACTCAGGTGTCGTAGCGGAATTCTGTCGATAGGTTTTGGATAGGACGATCTTCCGAATAAGTGCCTTCGTGTCCCAACCGCTATCGACAAAATCAACTGCTAGCCAATCGAGCAAATCGGGATGGCTCGGCCATTCCCCTTGGGAACCAAAATCGGCCAACGAGTTAACCAAGCCGGAACCGAATAGCATTTTCCAAAAACGATTCACGGCCACGCGACTAGTCAACGGATGGTCCTTTGCTGTCAACCAGCCAGCCAACCCAAGTCGATCGGGCGTTGCATCGGCAGGAAACGCTGGCAACACGGCAAGTGTCCCTGGCTGGACCCTGTCGGTTGGTTGCGAATAGTCACCCCGGTTTAGTATAAAGGTCTCGCGTGGCTTGGCGGCGACGTCCATGACCATCGTGGTGAATGGCTTTGTAAGCACATCCAACCGATCTTGCAAATTGGAAAGTTCCGTTCGCATGGACTCAAGCTCTACCGCATGTTCGGCACAGTATTTCCAGAGTAGCAACGCTTGTTCGAGCGTACGATTGGCAGCCGGAATGCGTAATGATCGTTCGATCTCGTTGGGCAAATCCGTTCCGTCGTCGGTCCCAGTAACCGCTTGCAACTCAATCAACTCGGGTACCAGGTTGTTACCGTTTCCAAAGTTTAATTGAACAGTTAGAAACGGCGTTTCACTGGCTGTCAGGGGCTCTGAAAAAGTTGCTGTTAAGTGGACTGGTCCATCGGTGGCCAAATCGGGTGACCAGCCGCTGTCATTGAGAGGATTTAAGCAACCAGCAGGCTCTCTACCTCGCTCCCACGAGTTCGCAGTGACCCGTGCGATCGGAAGCATTTTAAAGAGATTAACTTGATCACCCGGAATCTTGTCCGCCGTGGCGGCAAGGGCAGTCAGCATAAACGTTCCCTTGGTTGATTTCTCTGGAGCCGACTCAGCAATTGGCTCGGGTGAAGCCGCTTTCTTTTTGCCTTTTGGTTTCCCGCCACCTGCGATACCTTTGCCCCACCCGCCGCCAGGCAGCTCCGCCACTGGACGCATAATGACACGCAAGCCCGTAATGGGTCGATCGATTTTTGGAAGCTCAGTCGATATGTCGAACGCCCCCATTCCACCAGGTTCTTTAAGACGAATGCGACTCTCCCCCTCCACTTCAAATCCGGCTCCTCGGTTGGGCGTAGAGACTTTTACTACCTTGATAGGATGCAGGGCAAAATCCTTACCGCGCTGCGCGAGCGTAACCTTCTCGCGGGCCTCCCAGGCACTGAGTACTTCCTTGTCAACGTTAGCCAAAGTCGATTTTAATTGCGCAATTTGCCGTTCCAGTGCGCTTTCCTCGTTGGTTCGCAAAATAGTGCGAGCTTGAATACTCGGTCCGGGATTTACGCCGGCGTTGCCATCGAGTCCCTTGTCGCTCAGCGAGTTGTAGAAGGCGAACATCTGATAGTATTCGCGTTGGGTGATCGGATCGTATTTGTGATCGTGGCATTGAGCACAGCCTAGGGTTAATCCCAGGATCGATTCTCCAAGTGTCTTGACGCGATCCGCGTTGTAGTTGGTAAGATTTTCTTCAGGGATTGTCCCTCCCTCATGGGTCACCATGTTGTTGCGTTGAAAGCCTGTCGCGATGAGTTGTGAGTCGGTTCGATTGGTCAACAGATCGCCCGCGAGCTGCTCGACCAAAAAGCGATCGTACGGAAGATCATCATTGAAGGATTGAATGACCCAATCTC